>QMMT01000446.1 GCA_003647385.1 Deltaproteobacteria bacterium | reverse complement strand
GCTTTCACAAATTCAACAATTTTTTGGCCGTCAAATCCATTTTTATCCATTTTAGTTGTATAATTATCTAAAACCGGTGCAATGGTTTTTTTCCATCTTTTGGATTCAGCATCACTGAGCTCAATTACTTTATGTCCAAGGCTTTCAAAATACTCAAGGCCGACCCGGTCACTTTCATCCCAGGCCTGACCATGCTTAGGTATCCATTCCTGGTTTATCTGGCTGATAATTTTTTGAAGATCAGCCGGGATTTTACTCCATTTGTGTTTATTCATCACCACATAAAATGAGGAAGTATACGCAATCGACAGGCTGTTGGTAAGGTAATCGACTACTTCTCCCATTCGCCAGCCTTTGTTAACCTCGATAGGATAAAGCGCACCCTGAACAATCCCTTTTTGAAGACTTTGATAGAGTTCAGGCATGGGAAGAGAAACCGGTGTACCGCCAAGGGCTTTTATTACCTGTGCACTGGTACCGTGCCCCCGGAATTTCATGCCTTTAAAATCTTCCATGGTTTTAACAGCCTTTCCTTTTGTATGGAGAACACCTGCGCCATGTGCATGAAGATACATTACCTTTGTATCTGTTAATTCTTTGGGATTAAATTCATTATAAACATCATTTACCACTTTGGTTGCCTGGGCACCGCTTGTATATCCCAGTGGCAGGTCAACCGCTTCCATTACTGGAAATCTTCCCTTGGTGTAAGCAAACAGGCACATGCCAACATCTGAAAGACCTGTTACAACTCCGTCATAGACTTGTTTTGCTTTGGTCAGTGTCTGTCCGGGATAATATTCCACAACAACCTTGCCGCCTGTTCGCTTTTTTACTTCATCGCACCATTGCTGGCCTAAAATACTCTGGACATGCTTTGGGGGAAAAAAATTGGAATAGGTCAGTTTTATCGATTTGGCATGAAGGATTGAAGTAAAGAAAACTGCACTTAAAAAAAAGGGGATGATCCAGAAATACGTTGATTTTTTCATTTTAATGCTCTCCTTGGGTTAAATTAGTTATCACACGATTTTGCTGAACTGAGCGATCACCTCCTTTCACTATTTTATTATACAATTTTCTTGCCGGCTGTCCTATCAATAACCGATATGATCCAGTCGCCAAGGGCTTTTTTGTTGACAGCTTTAATCTCCCTGCGGATTAGTTTCAAATCAAGCTCTGCCCTGGCCATTGTCTTATGCCCCCCGGCTGAACCATACATGGAAAACGCTTCTTTTGCCGTATTTCCTGCGCCTTTCCTTAATCCGTCATTTCGAATAACAATGATCAGTTTTTTTCCATAAATGCCGGAAATCACACTCCAGTTAATCCTTGCAAGGGTTAAAAAAAAGTCGGCCACCACCACCAGTTCATCGGGTTTGGTGATGTTTCCAGCATGAAAAAAAACACGATTGTTAATCACTTTTCTCTGTTTTATGGCAGAGCCTAAAAAATTGAGATCTTCCTGGGTCAATGCTGCTCTTTCAACTTTGGTGACGATATTATTATCTGCAAACTGATAAAGGTATTGAAATGCCTTGATATCTTTCAGGCTTGACTGCCGGGTAAAATCAGAGGTATCGGTTTTAATCCCCAGCATCAGGGCTGCAGCCAGCTTGGAAGAAGGTTTTATTTTTTTTAACTTAAGATATTGGGTCATAATAGTGGAGCAGGCGCCGTAATCTGTTCTAATATCTGCATATGTTGCAGTGTCACAGGTTAATGGATGGTGGTCAATAATGGCATCATAGGAAAATTGGGCAAAATGTTCATTATGATCGGGCTGGGAGTCCACCACGACAAAGGAATTAAACTCTTTTTTCACTATGTCATCGAGTGCGACAAGCCCTGGTTCCGTATATTCAATCATGGCAAGGTTGTCCGGCCGGCTGATTTTATTAAAATGGGCAATGGCAACTTCACTAACCTTTCGCCATAACAATCGCTTTACCGCCATGGCACTGGCAATGGCATCAGGATCAGCATTAATCACGATAAGTACTTTCGAACTGCCGTTGAAAAGGCTTAAAAACCGATTCAGTTTTTCACGGTTATTCATTTGCAATTTTCCTTTTATTGGTACTAAAAAACAATGTCAGTGTAATAAAAGAATATCCAATGATGGCAAGAATGGCAAACCACCCGTAAAAGACACCTAAAGGAGCAAGAACGATAGCAGTCAGCCAGTGAATAAAAATCACTGTTGGAGAATGCAGTCTTATGGGAAAATCATCAAACCGGCAGATAACAGACAGACCGCAAAGATTCCAGCCGTATAATGATGCAAACACATGCATCTGGAGCAGCCATTTTATTTTTTGGGGATCATATCCGTCAGACATTTGCATGCAGATATAAACAATACCTGAAATGGCCGTTAAAATTAAAAATCCAATCCCTGATGTTAAAAAGAGTTTCTGCTGAATGTTATCCGCAAAGGTTGTATAAAGTAAAAACACGATCACCACTGCAGTAAAAAGGGCGGCTGTCACAAAAATCTGGGGGATAAATTTTTCAAATAAAATAAAAATAAAAAAAATGATCACCCCAAGGGTAATGGTCCAGAAACAGACCTCCATCACTACACGGGCTGACGACCCTTCAATCTTTTTTAACATTGAAAACACCAGAGAAAGCGTGATCAGGGACAAGGGAAATGAAAATCCTAAGAAAAACGTATTCAGGGTCAATTTTTCCATGGTCACAAACTTGAAATACTCATTATTTAAAATGACCAGGCCTGCCATGACAATTCCGATGGAAAGGCAGAGCAGTGATGCCTGGTGAAATTTTTCTGAGACAGGTTCTTTGGGGCTGATAAACTGTAACGGTATAAAAGAGAATTTTTCAATTCGGATTTTTTCAACCAGCACAAATAGAGGAATAGAAATAAGGATGGTAATGGGATAGATCTTTAAAAACGCTGAAAAAGCGTAAATCAGAGAGCATAAAAAGAAAAACATGATTGTTTTGGAAACTTCCCGTCGCCCCCGGGTGTAATATAACAGGATAGACCCCCCTGTACACAGGTTAAAAAGAAAAATATGGAGTCGTTCAAAACTATAATTGGCAGCCGGGAAATAAATATGAATGAATCCAAAAACCAGGGCGGTAATCATTAAGATGGAAAAGAGAATT
>QMMT01000445.1 GCA_003647385.1 Deltaproteobacteria bacterium | reverse complement strand
GATAATTACAGTCGGCAGTTATTTAATAGGACAAAATGTGGAAATAGTCCGAAAAATGTATTGCCAGGCCGAAAATGACTCAGGAAATGAGATGTCTAAGCAGCTTGTTGAGATTATTTCATGGATTTTTCCAAATTTAGCTATTTTTGATCTTAAAACAACGGCGGCTTATGGTCTACCACTTATTACGTCAGATTTACTTTGGCCTGTGTTATATGGAATAAGCTATATTGGATTGATTCTAATTATTGCCATCGTAATTTTTCAGCGAAGAGAATTAACATGAAAAAAAGCTTATCAATTTTTTTAGTGCTCTTTTTTTTATTTTTCTTTTCAGCTTACTTATTCGCACGTACAAAGATTTATGACCATCGCACTGATGTGGCAGAAATACATGCAAGCGCCTCACAATTGTCTCCAGAAGTTATCAGAAGCCTTGCCGGTGAATTTAAGGGGATTATGGCCGACTACTTGCTTCTTGAAGCAGCAACCGTTATCGGTGCTCAAAATAAGTTGAATGTCGAGGATTGGAATGCAATCTCTCGACTGTTTAAACAATCCATGGCCCTTGATCCGTATTTTAAACAAACGTATTCTTTAGTTCAGTCAACCCTTCCCTGGGAAGCAAAAATGCCTGAAAAAGCAATTGAACTCCTTAAAATATCAAGCCTGCATCGTTCCTGGGACTGGCAACCGGACTTTTATATTGGATTTGATTATTATTATCATTTTAATGATAATCTAAACGGTTCGAAATATCTTATGGAAGCATCAAAAAACCCCGGTGCTTCTCCATTATTAGGACTACTGGGTGCTCATTTGTCTCAAAAAGGGGGACAAACAAAAGCAGGAATAGCCTTTTTAAGAACAATGTATGAAAATGAAGAAAATGAAGATACAAAAAAACAGATAAAACAGAGGATGGACGCCCTTGAAGGAGTTTTAATACTTGAAGAAGCAATAGAAAAATTTACCGTGAAGTTTGACCGTTCTCCTAAAAACCTTGATGAATTAATAACAGCTGAAATTTTGTCCGCAATACCTAAAAATCCTTATTATGATGCTTATTATTATGATCATAAAACAGGCATAATTTCTTATAATACTGCGTTTTAACAAAAAATTCTGATATCGTGCATAGTAGTCCGACTTTTACAATCATGAAAACTGTTTTTTCTGGCCTCAGTTCGCTATATATAGGCTGCGCGGGGATCAAAGGGTACAATATTTAAGGATAGAAGAACAATTTCTTCAATATTTTATGTGTCAGCCGTGTCTTTTAAACATAATTGACATTTCAAACAAATAGTTTTAGAAGATAATATCCTTAACGAAAATTGAAATCACAGGCTTTTAGGAGGAAAGATGAAATTTAATATTAGATTTTTTTTAAATAGCGTTGCCGTTATTGTATTGGTCTTTTTTGTTTTTGGGTGTTCGGTTTTTGATTCGTCATCAAAATCTGAAGAACAGTCATCAGACAATCAGCCAAAATCCAGAAAAACCACAGCGGTTTATTATGATTTTGAAGATGTATTAATTCCCATGGAACTTTCAATTGTAAAAGACAGGACGGTTGTTATTTTGACCCCGGGATTTACTTCTGGAATCATCACCCTGAAAGGAAGGGTGGAAAGAAGGTCTCTGTTTAATTTTTTCAGCAATAATATGCAAAAAGACAATTGGAATGTCATCAGCCAGATCAAATCACCCGGTACCACCATCATGGTATTTCAGAAAATTAACAGAACTGCGGTAATTACCATTCGGGATGAACAGATATATACCTATGTTGAGGTGGGGGTGGCTCCGACAGTTACGGGAGAAGCAGGCCTTTCCGAATCCAGTCTGTTAGAATAATGGCGTTGCAAAATAAAAACATTCTCCTTGGCGTTACCGGGGGGATTGCTGCATATAAGTCTGTTGAGCTTTTAAGGCTTTTGAAGAAGGCGGGTGCTAACGTCAACGTCATTATGACCGACAGCGCCCAAAAGTTTGTCGGGAAAACAACATTTGAAGTATTATCGGAAAATCCAGTATTATCGGATTTGTTTTTTGATACTGAGTCTTCCGTAAAGCATATTGACCTTGCTACAAGTGCAGATGCTGCCATCATTGCACCTGCTACAGCAAACAGTGCTGCTAAGCTTGCCCGTGGCATTGCTGATGATGCTTTGTCCACAACATTACTTGCCGTCACCTGTCCTGTCATGATCTGTCCGTCCATGAATACAGATATGTATCAAAATATTCGGGTACAAAGAAATCTTGATATCCTTGAAAGAGATGGATGGCATATCCTTGATCCTGACTCAGGTGTGCTGGCCTGCAAAACAGTGGGTGCAGGCAGGCTTCCTGATCCTGATTTTATTTTTGATAGGGTCAAAGCCATGTTAACCAAAAAGGATTTAAAGGGTAAAAAAATTCTTGTTTCAGCGGGCCCTACTGTCGAAGCAATAGACCCTGTCAGATTTGTCAGCAATCATTCATCCGGAAAAATGGGGTATGCCGTTGCAGGCGCAGCAGAAAAAAGAGGGGGACAGGTAACGCTTGTATCAGGGCCTGTTAATCTTGAACCGCCTGTCGGAGTCACGTGTATTGATGTGGAAACCTGTGAAGAAATGGCAGTTCAAATGACTGCTAATCTTGATCAGGCTGATATTATTGTCAAGGTGGCTGCAGTGGCAGATTATAAGCCAATAAATCCTAAGACACATAAAATAAAGAAAAAAGGTGATAAAAAAGACATCGCCATTTCAATGGGTGAAAATCCTGATATCTTAAGGCTCATTGGAGAAAAGAAAACAAAAAATCAGTTTCTGGTTGGGTTTGCAGCAGAAACCGATGATCTTGAAAAAAATGCACTGCTGAAAATGAAAAAAAAGAATCTTGACATGATTGCTGCCAATCTGGTGGGATCGCCTGACTCAGGGTTCAAGGCAGATACCAACAAGGTAAAACTGTTTTTCAGGGATGGATCATCATTTGATATTCCTTTAATGGGCAAGGACAAAGTTGCCGATATCCTGTTAGATCAAATAATTGCACGTTTTAATACGTAATCAAAGTCATCTAACAATGGAATAGATTATAAAATGGCTACAGAGTTTCAAAGCAATTTGGATTCCATAAAAACAG
>QMMT01000444.1 GCA_003647385.1 Deltaproteobacteria bacterium | reverse complement strand
GTAGTGGTGAGCATAAGCCCCAGCGGCCTGGGAGTCCAGGTAAAGGTTGAGGATTCCGGAATCGGTATCAGCCAGGATGAAATTTCTAAAGTGTTTACAAGATTTTATCAAGTCAATGATACAAAAAAGAAAGTAAGTAATGGATCAGGTGTGGGCCTGGCTATTGTCAAAGCCTATACAGAAGGCCATGGCGGCAAGATTCATGTTGACAGCAGCCTTGACCAAGGCTCATCATTTATTGTTGAGTTTCCCATCGGTACTGACCCGGTATCCATAATCCCGGATAATTCAAAAATTTAGAGTTATATTTTTCTTGATTTCAGAAAATCAGTGGTATAATCATAGAATATAACATACCCTTCTTATAAGCATAGTATGGAAGGGTATGTTTGTAACAACAGAA
Organism: Deltaproteobacteria bacterium; assembly: GCA_003647385.1. Taxonomy (GTDB): domain Bacteria; phylum Desulfobacterota; class Desulfobacteria; order Desulfobacterales; family Desulfobacteraceae; genus Desulfobacula. Next base: position 2,742 of record QMMT01000444.1, on the reverse strand, counting down.
TTTTTAAAGGAATTTTTATGATTGATTCTGCAGCGCCATTATTTTTTTGAGAAACAAACTGACCGGGGCCGAAAACAAACTGGTAGTATTCTGGAAACAAACTGGGTCATGCCCGGAAACAATCTTGAGAAGTTGAGTTTCTAACTCAGGGTGATATTTCTTAGTCGTCGTAAAAAAAATCGAATTAGTGTTAGCATTAAAAATGCGCCGAGATATTAATATTTTCAATTGTGTTACCCCCAAAAAGTCGTGTTGCCTGTTTAGACTTTGAACCATTAGTTCAAAAGTTGGTGTCCAATATTTCCTTTAGGCTTTTCCTTAACATGAGGAACCTGCACACAGAAAAAATGTGGATACCCCTCGTTCTTTACGTTAGGACAAAGGCAATTATGCAATCACGAGCATTGCAGGGGTAACAATTCTAACAATGAATATTTTAAATTTTATCCAATGAGTTTGTCAATTAGATTTTTTTTAAAAATTCCAAATGATTGTTGGTTGATAATGGAGCATGACATATGAAAGAATTAGCTATTAAAATTGAAAAGGTTTCAAAGTCTTTTATGGGTTTAAAAGCGGTAAACAATCTGAGTTTTGAAGTGGAAACAGCCACGTGTTTTGGCTTGCTGGGGCCTAACGGTGCCGGGAAATCTACAACCATGAACATGATTTGCGGTAAGGCTCGGCGGGACACAACTGATAATGGTACCATCAATGTTTTCGGATATGACCCGGAAAAAAATGAATTGGATATCAAATATCTGTCCGGTATTGTTCCCCAGGAAAATAATCTGGATTTAGAGTTAAGCGTCTTGAATAACCTGCTCATCTACGCACGGTTTTACGGGATTAAAAAAAATGATGCTCTTCCCCGCATCGAATACCTGCTCGATTTCATGGAACTTACTGAGAAAAAAGATTCAAAGATAAGAACTCTGTCCGGCGGCATGCAAAGGCGCCTGATTATTGCACGGGCTCTTATCAATGAACCCAAACTCCTGATCCTGGATGAACCGACTACAGGCTTGGACCCCCAGGTCCGACAACTGATCTGGGATAAAATGAGGCAACTGAAAAACGACGGAGTTACCATTCTTTTATGCACTCATTACATGGATGAAGCCTATCAGCTCTCCGACAGCCTGATCATCATGCATAATGGTAAGAAAGTACTGGAAGGCAATCCGATCAGCCTGGTCAAGGATAACATAGAGCCATGGGTTATGGAGGTTAACACACCGGATAAAATGGCAGATACCAGATTGCAAGGGGCCCAGCGGATTGAAAGAACTTACAGCCGAATGATGATTTATGCAGATCACATAGATGAACTGAATCAGGCAGCCAAAGGCCTTGAGGATAGAGATTATATGCTCCGGCAGTCCAATCTGGAAGATCTATTCTTAAAAACTACAGGGAGGAATCTCAATGAATAGCACACTTACTGTCCGCAAAATTAAATCTCATCCCCCGTCGCTGGTATCTCGGGTCTTGAGCGTATGGTTCCGACACTACCGAGTCTATACCCAAAACCTGATAAGTAACGGTTTCCCGCCTTTCCTGGAACCTCTTTTTTTTCTGGCTGGTATCGGACTCGGGTTGGGCCGATATGTGGGACTGATCGATGGCACCCCTTATGTCATATTTCTGGCCTCGGGCATAATGGCCCCGCCTGCCATGTTCACGGCCACCTTTGAATGTACATTTGGAACTTTTATCCGCCTGGTGTTCGACAAAAACTATGACGGAATGATATCCTCATCCATAACCGTCCGGGATCTGTTTGCTGGTGAAATGCTGTTTGCGGGTACAAAAGGACTCGTTTTTTCCGCTTCTGTTTTGTGCGTTATTTATCCCTTCAAGCTGATAAGCTCCCCTCTGGGACTACTGGCACCCATCGGTGGTTTTTTCACCGGACTCATGTTTGCTGCCCTTGGGTTGTTCATAACTTCTTTTGTGAAGAACATCAATCATTTCAATTTTTACTTTACTGGTGTGGTGACTCCCATGTTCTTTTTCTCCGGCCTTGTTTTTCCGCTGGATTCATTACCACCATATCTTCAGCATACAGCCGAGATTTTGCCGTTGACACATTCAATAAGGTTTTTCCGGGCCTTTTGTTTTAACCATTTTGATTCCCAGTTTGCGTTTAGTTGTTTTTACATAATCATCTTTACAGCGGTGGTGGGAATCCTGGCGATCCGAAGACTGGAAAAGAGAATCATCAGCTGATATCAAAAAAGAGGCGGGGTAACTCGCAACAAAACTAAACTCGCTACATAACTGGCTAAAGTCAGGATCAAAAAAAATCATCAAAATCCCGGATGTATAGACTTAGGTCACAGTATGAAATCTTTATGATACCAAAGCAAACCTAAACATTTTTTCAGACATAATTTTAGGAAAGATCATGCAAGTATTTATAACTTTTGAATCTGTTTCACAGACAGCCGAAGATGTATATAATCCTGACTCTGCCATACTGGACCAGCCAAATACCGTTCCATGCTCGGTTAAGTTAAAGGTAAAGAAAGCCTCTTTTTCATATCATACTTTTCTGCCAGTTTGACTCTTTCCTCAGTTGGTAGAGAGGTAATATATTTTTTCCATCCAGGGCACCATCCTGTATGCCATCTCCATATTCGTCCTAAAAATGATTTTGGATTATTATCATATTTTGCTCTGAAGCTGCATTTGCTACAACTGTGTATTGCCATTGTGGTCTTCCCCCCTATTGATCAG
>QMMT01000443.1 GCA_003647385.1 Deltaproteobacteria bacterium | reverse complement strand
GTGTTATAATGAATCAATTTTATACATTAACAATGATCATATCAATCACATCGTTTGCATTGGCTCCTACCATTACGCCTGGACCAAACAACATCATGCTTTTATCCTCAGGGCTTACTTTTGGATATAAACGTACTATTCCCCATATTTTTGAGGGTTAATTTCGGATTTCCAGTAATGGTGATCGGTGTCGGGTTGGGTGTAGGAAAATTGTTTCAAGTTTTCCCTTTTGTTTATAGGTCAAGAGATTCTTTGTCTTGTTTCTCATATAGAATCTGATCCAACACCTTATAAAATGAGGTTAGAAATATTTTTTTCTTATATTATTGACAGAGTCCAATCCATTATTTTATTGATACAAGTTTTAATCCTCATAGATGATTGGGGCCTTTGAATGCGTTTGTTTTACATTGTTCTATCCCAGTTTCTCTCGGGCTCCATCTGGTTTGCCGCAAATGTTGCTTATCAGAGTCAGGGACTGTTGCTCTCAGCGGTTCAGTTCGGATTTATTATCGGCACCCTGGTATTTGCTGTTTTAAATATTTCCGATCGATTTTCTCCTGCAGGGGTTTTCTTTTGTTGTAGTCTTTCAGGGGCCATTTTTAATTTTTCAGGAATCTTTCTTGGCGACCATGAAATTTATCTTCTCCTGTCAAGACTTGCTTGTGGTATTACGCTTGCGGGCATATATCCTGTGGGGATGAAGATCGCTGCGTCCTGGTATCCCATAACAATTTCCCGTGCTTTGGGCTGGCTTGTTGGCGCCCTTGTTTTAGCAACAGGTTTTCCCTATCTGGTAAAGGTTTTCAGTTTGGAGGGTAATTCGGGTATTATCCTTGTCGCCACCTCGATACTTTGTTTTTTGGGTGGTCTGATTCAACTGGTTTTTGTGGGTGATGGGCCACATCTGCCCAAAGGGTCAAAATTTGATTTCGGTGTTATTAAAAAAGTGTTTGCGCATCCGGGTTTTAGAGCCGCCTCTTTTGGTTATTTCGGACACATGTGGGAACTTTATGCGCTGTTTGCCTATGCACCGTTGCTGATAAAAACGATTGTAAAAAATAATGTCGATTTATGGTCATTTCTTTTTTTCGTTGCAGGTTTTGCGGGATGCTCTCTGGGCGGCCTTGCTGCCCTTAAAACCGGCAGTCGGTTTATCGCTTTGTCATCCTTGTTTGTTTCCGGGTTTATTTGTTTGATTTCACCGGTTATTGTTCTTTTGCCACAAGGTGTTGCCCTAAGTATTATCATGATCTGGGGGAGTGCGGTCGTTGCAGATTCCCCACAGTTTTCATCTCTTAATACCCAGTTTGCTCCAAAAGCTTATGTCGGATCTGCATTGACAATCGTTAATTGTGTCGGTTTTCTGATTACCATTGTCACCATTGAACTTTTAGGGTTCTGGGTCGATTGGTTTGGCATCCAGACAGCGTTTTTGCCACTTCTGCCAGGACCCATATTCGGATGGTTTGCTTTAAAACGATATAAGAGCAAAGAATAATCGGAAAAATTATCGTTCTTGTTGACCATACATACCGTAACTGACTTTATTCTTTAGAAGGGAAGATTCTGGGTGGCCCTCTTTTTGTTCAGCCGGATAGCCTATAGCAATAATCGATTCCACAACCATGCCTTCTTTAAGCCCGATTCGTTCCGCTACATACTGCTCAGCGCTTGTGTCGTCACTGTGTTCACGCAGCCGGATCTGAATCCAGCAGCTACCCAAACCCAGATCAGCTGCCTGTAGATGAATAAGAATAGAGGCAATTGATGCATCCTCCACCCAAACGTCAGATTTTTGAGGATCGGCTGCAACGACGATGGCAAGAGTGGCATTTTCCAAAAAATTTGACCCATGGATTTTTGCTTTAGAAAGATCTGCTATCATTTTTCTATCCGTAATAACAATAAATTCCCAGGGATTAAAACTTCGTGATGTTGGTGAACGAAGTGCCGCTTCAATGAGAACATCTATCTTTTCTTTCTCCACTGGCCGATCTTCAAACCGCCTGATACTTCTACGTTTTTTCAAAAGTTCTATAAACATATTTTTTCTCCTGTCAGGTTAAATTTTTGATGGTGTTTGACGCTCCGGCTGATTGATGGGGATTTTACCATTTGCAATCCGGTTGATATTTTCAGCAACTGACCGGGCGATTCCCTGCATGGAAACATCTGTAGCACCCCCGATATGAGGTGTTGCCATGACATTGTATTGAAATATGTCATCTGTCGGGTCAGGGGGTTCCTCCCAGAAAACATCAAGCCCTGCACCGGCAATGCTTTTTTCTTTTAAAGCCGCCTTCAACGCCCCGTGATCCACAAGACCGCCTCTGGATACATTGATAAGAAAAGAATTTGGTTTCATTATCTTTAATGTATCCTTATTGATCAGTCCTTGACTGGAATAGTTTAAAGGAAGGCATAAGACAACATAATCAGATTGTCTGAGAAGATTATCAAGATCATCCGGTCCTCCTACCCAGTCTATGTGTAAATCTTTTTTAGCCTTGTCAGGATTGGATTGTTTAATCCCAATGAGATTGACCCCAAACGGTCTTAGCCGATTTATCACTGCCTTTCCAATGCCGCCCAGTCCAACGATTCCAACAGTACGCCCCTTCAATGCAATCCCCATGGGATCTCCCATAATCCTTTTTTCCAGGCTGGTTTTCATCATTTTCACATTACGTGATAAACCGATCATTAAATAGATTACAAGTTCTGCAACAGAATCCGCATTTCCCGAAATATCAGTAGGTACATTTGCAACAAAAATATCCCGTTCACGGGCGGCATTCAGATCTATCAGTTCAAGTCCAGCGCCACATTGCTGTATCAATCGAAGCTTATCAGCTGTTTTAAGGATGTCTTCAGTCACTTTTGACATTGTCGGTATCAAAACATCGATACCCGACAAATCTGTAATTTCAAAACAACCCTCTGCTAAAAATTTGTGACCAGGTAATAACTTTTTCACTCTATTCAAAAAGCCACCCCATGCATCTTCAGATGCTGCAAACAATATTTTCAATCAACTACCCCATATTCTATGGTTTATTTTCGAAAATTATTTTGTCTTTTTATTTAAAATTCACTTCATGGTATATATTATTCCACAGGTTATATTTTGTATTTTTGTTAACTTGAGATAACCACAGCAG
>QMMT01000442.1 GCA_003647385.1 Deltaproteobacteria bacterium | reverse complement strand
GTTAGATGAATATGAAAAAATTTCAGAAGAATTTGCCAACCCCCTGTCAGATGAAGAAATGGATAAGCTGATTGACAAACAGGGTCGAATCCAGGAAAAGCTGGATCACATGGATGCATGGGATCTTGATTCAAAGCTGAAAATGGCCATGGATGCATTGCGCTGCCCTGTCGGGGATACACCTGTCAATGTGATATCGGGTGGTGAAAAAAGACGGGTTGCCCTGTGTCGACTCCTGTTGCAAAAACCTGACATTCTCCTGCTGGATGAACCTACCAACCATCTTGATGCTGAATCGGTGTCCTGGCTTGAAGAACATTTAAACCGGTATGAAGGAACCGTTATTGCCGTTACCCATGACCGATATTTTCTGGACAATGTTGCCGGATGGATCTTAGAGCTCGACAGGGGTGAAGGTATCCCCTGGAAAGGCAACTACTCCTCATGGCTTGATCAGAAACAAAAACGGCTGGCCCGTGAAGAAAAGACCCAGTCCAAACGACAGCAGACCCTGGAAAGAGAGCTTGATTGGATCAAGATGACACCCAAAGGGAAACGGACCAAATCAAAAGCAAGGATCAAGGCTTATGAAGAACTCTTAAAAAAAGATGCCAACACTCTGGAAAATACCATGGAAATATTCATTCCACCCGGCCCCAGGCTTGGAGGAAAGGTCATTGTAGCAGAAAATGTTTCCAAGGCATTTGAAAACAAACTGCTGATTGAAAACATGAATCTTATTATTCCTCCAGGCGGCATTATCGGTATTGTTGGTCCCAATGGTGCCGGCAAAACAACCCTGTTCAACATGATCACGGGAAAAGAAAATCCGGATTCAGGAACAATTGAACTGGGTCAAAGTGTTAAACTTGCCTATGTTGACCAGGAAAGAGATACATTGGATCCTGAAAAAACAATTTATGAAGTAATCTCAGATGGAAATGATAAACTGCTTATTGGCGGCAGAGAATTAAATTCTCGGGCCTATGTGGGAAAATTTAATTTTTCAGGATCTGACCAGCAAAAAAAAGTAAAGGACATTTCCGGTGGTGAAAGAAACAGGGTTCATCTGGCCACTATGCTGAAGCAGGAAGCCAACTTATTATTATTGGATGAGCCCACAAATGATCTGGATGTCAATACACTGCGGGCACTGGAGGAAGCACTGGAAAACTTTGCCGGGTGTGCTGTTATTATCAGCCATGACAGATGGTTTCTCGACCGTATTGCCACCCATATTCTGGCCTTTGAAGGTGAGAGTCAGACCCTGTTATTTGAGGGATCATATTCCGAGTATGAAAAAGACCGCAAAAAAAGACTGGGTATTAAAGCAGACCAGCCCACACGGATAAAATACCGGCAGTTGACAAGGTAAAAGGTTCACGTTTGAAAGCGGCCATCTTAAATAACGGGGTTGTACAGATCCATATGGCTGTCTTCCTTTTTGGATTTGCAGGTCTTTTTGGTAAATTTTTGTCCTGCAGCCCCCTGTATATTGTTCTTGGAAGAACTTTTTTTGCATCCATTGCATTATTTATATTTGCACGATTGTTTTCAAAAACGCTATTGTTTTCATTTAGCAAAAAAGAAATTTCCTGTTTTCTTCTACAGGGAATCCTTCTGGCCCTTCACTGGTGGAGCTTTTTTCTTTCCATTCAGATTTCAAGTGTGGCCATAGGGCTAATCACTTTTTCCACTTTTCCTTTATTTGTGACATTTTTAGAACCCTTATTTTTCAAAGAAAAACTTAAACCATTAGACATCTTTATTGCCAGCGCAGTTTTTATTGGTATCCTTCTGGTCATTCCAGATTTTAATTTTTCAAACAATATCACCAAAGGCGGATTTTACGGAATAATTTCCGGATTTACTTTTGCATTGTTAGCACTTGTAAACAGACGAAACGCAAGGATATCAGATTTTGTTGCGATTGCTTTTTATCAAAATCTTTTTGCTGCGGTTTTTTTAATTTTACCCATTACAATCCTGCAAATTATCCCTCCCCAACTTTCGGATTTCCCCAGCCTCATCTTTTTAGGAGTCGTTTGTACTGCGCTTGCCCATACGCTGTTTATAAAATCATTAATTTTGATAAGGGCACAAACAGCAGCCGTTATTGCTGGTCTTGAACCGGTTTACGGCGTCATCCTTGCTTTTTTCTGGCTCAATGAAATACCCCAGGCAAGAACCCTTATCGGCGGCTTGATCATCATCAGTACGACTCTTTTTGCAGGCTGTCAAAGCAATAAAAAGTAAGGGTTCACTCAAAATGGAAAGTTATTTTTGAATGAGCCCTAACTATTGCTGTACTGATAATTTATTGTGGTTATTTTTTTTCCTCTTTCAGGATTGAATCAATTATCTTGTGTGGAAAAGGTTGGGACATTTTTTTTGTACCGGCTAAAGGGGGCTTTTTCAAGGGGCGGTGGCCAGAACCGCTGAAAGTTGTTTTGTCTTTGTTGCTAAGTTCGATTCGATAGCCTGGCCTGATCCCTTTTCCAGTAGTATCAAAACAGACCTTGGCCTCTGTATCATTTTCCATATTCGCGAATACTTTTTGCAAAAAAACAGGTGACAGCTGCTCTAAACGGTCTTCATCCCAGACTATAGGAATTTTTATTACTTTTTCCCCGCTTTTCTTTTTAGGCCTCTTTTTGGGTTTCAATTTGCTGATAGCCATTGACAATCCCCTGAGTTTCACACTCAAATTTTTTACAGACCGCTCCTGAATTTCTCCTTCAGCCTTGGGTGTCAGTTTATCCAAGTTAGTAGATACCTCTTCAAAACTAATTTTTGATGTCTCAAGATCTTTTTGGGCAATTAATAAATTAATATTTTCGCACAGCCGGTTTATCGCCTGCCTGGATTCACGAAATTTGTTGGGTTCCATCTCTTCTCCTTATCTTAAAAAATACCGATTCCTTACAGCCTGACAGTTTTCCCGATAAATTGCCAATTTATATCTGCACGCCGATAGGCCAAACTTATAAATCCTACACTGCCTGGGCACAGAATTCAAGGTTTGTTAAAATGAACTGTTAAAATAACCTATGAAAATATTTTTTTGAAAGGAAATTTTTCTGCAATCCAGATCGTGTGTTTGCCGCCTTTTCCAGATTTACGGGCTCGGACTGTCAGGGTTTGAGTCTTAAATCCGCACTGTTTCAGGC
>QMMT01000441.1 GCA_003647385.1 Deltaproteobacteria bacterium | reverse complement strand
TGGCAACATCATCTGTAACAGGAAGTTCATGTTTGATGGATGCCGGTGACATGATGGGTTTAAATGATTCTACATTTACATCATAGGTCTGTTTCATGGCTTTTTCCTTTGCAGGGCGTTTTACAAAAAGCCGGCGGTGCTAAACTAAAAAAGCCGCAGGCTTTTGCTGCCTGCGGCTTTTATTAAAAAATAAACTCTATCGCAAAACAGGCAGACGGGTATAAAAATAATACCCAAAATAAAAATAAAATCTGTCTGTTAAGCAAAAATTCATCAGTTTCTCCCTTTGAAAGTTAAGATAAACCATGAATCATTTTCCAAGTCAAGTGGTTAATGAAATCATCCTGAGGTTATGCTTGACTTTTCCCCTGTAGAATCTTACTTAATATCAAATTTTCTGGTAGCTGCATTCCGCTCATTTGTTTACTTTGGATGGAAAAAAATGAAATATAAGATAAGATTAATGGTGATTTTTTTTTGTGTCTTTTGCTTGATATCGGCCTGTCAAAAAGAAGAGGCTCCTAAGCAGGCAGCTCCCCCGCCCCCGGTGGATGTGATTACGACAAAGGCAGAAGATGTACCGATTTTTCAAACCTATGTGGGCCAGGTTTACGGGGCAAAAGATATTGCCATTCGCGCTCGGGTTGAGGGGTTTTTAAAGGGGATTCATTTTAAAGAAGGTTCAGTTGTTAAAAATGGGGATCTGCTTTATAGCATTGACAGTCAGCCTTTTGACGCCCAGGTGGCTGCCCAGAAGGGGCTGGTGGCTGAGGCCAATACCCATTTAACCAAAGCCAGAAACGATCTGAACCGTTACCGGCCCCTTGCCGCGAAAAATGCAGTCAGCCAAAGCGATCTGGATGCAGTCGTAGCACAGTTCCAGGCGGCCCAGGGCGCTTTGGATGCGGCAAATGCCAACCTGAGGGCCGTTGAGATTCAAAAGGGATATACCAAAATTTATTCTCCCATTACCGGCATCATCGGGAAGACAAAGGCCAAGGCCGGAGATTTCGTGGGCAGGGATGCCAATACCATCATTTTGAACACCGTCTCCAATACCGACCATATCCTGGTGGAGTTTTTTCTGTCCGAAACCCAATACTTAATTATCGCCAGAAGATTCTTAACCGAAACAGAGACAGAAAAACAAAAAACAGAAAAAATCGCCTATGAATTTGAGCTGATTTTAGCAGATGATAGCATTTACAAACACAAAGGAGAGGCTACCTTCATTGACCGCATGGTGGATCCCATGACCGGTGCCATATTGGTCCAGGCCTCTTTTCCCAATCCAGAAGGCCTGCTGCGCCCGGGCCAGTTTGCCAAGGTAAAAATACAAATCGACACGGTAGCAGATGGAATCCTGGTGCCCCAGAGATCTGTCACCGAGCTCCAGGGGATGAACCGGGTGTTTGTGGTGGATGAAAAGGATACAGTTCAGGAGCGAAAGGTCAAATTAGGTCCCAAGGTTGACAATCTCTGGCTGATCCGGGAGGGGGTAAAACCGGGTGAACGCGTTATTTTTGAGGGCCTTCAAAAAATTGCCGATGGCGTTATTGTCAAGCCGGTTGAAAAAGAATTCAAACGCTTAAAACAGGACGGGCAATAATTCACATGGGAAACTTTTTTGTCAGGCGGCCCATTGTCGCTATTGTGATGGCTATCATAACCACCATTGTGGGAACCTTATCCATCAAGGGTCTTCCCATGGAACAATACCCCAATATCACCCCCCCCATTGTACAGGTGAGGGCTAATTACACCGGGGCCAACGCCATCAATGTCGAGCAGTCCGTTGCCACCCCCCTTGAACAGCAGATTAACGGGGTGGATAACATGATCTACATGAAATCCACCAATGCCAATGACGGCAGTATGGCCATCGATATCTCCTTTGAAGTGGGTACTGATCCAGATATGAACACGGTATTTGCCCAGAACAAGGTGTCGGCCGCCACAGCCAAACTGCCCGAAGAAGTTGCCCGCATGGGGGTAACCACCCAGAAATCTCTGCCTAATATTCTTATGCTGATGGCCCTAACCGATGAAACCGGGGAGTATGATCAGACCTTTTTAAACAACTATGCCCTCATCAATATCAAGGATGTGCTGGCCCGGATCAAGGGTATCGGGCGGGTGGATGTTATCGGGGCCTCTGATTATTCCATGCGGATCTGGATCAAGCCGGACCGATTGGCCCAGTTGGGCATCACCGTCCCTGAAATTATCGATGCCATCCGGGCACAGAATATCATCGTCCCCGGCGGAAAATTTGGGGCGGAACCGGCACCTGCCGGAACAGAATTTACCTACACTGTCCGCCTGCCAGACCGGCTACAGTCGGAAAAAGAATTCGGTGACATTGTCATCCGGACCACTGAAACAGGCTCCCAGGTCAAAATCAAGCATATTGCCCGGGTGGAATTGGGGGTGGAATCCTATAATGCCTTTACCCGGCTGAATGAAAGTGCCTGTGCCATTATCGGCCTTTACCAGGCCCCGGGTTCCAATGCGGTCCAGTTGGCCCAAGATGCCAAAACCGCCATGGACGAACTTTCCTTATCCTTTCCCAAGGGCATTAAATATGACGTGTCCCTGGACGCCACCCTGCCCATCACCAAGGGCATTGATGAAATAATTGAAACTCTCTTCATAGCCCTTGCCCTGGTTATTCTGGTGGTCTTTATCTTTATCCAGGACTGGCGGGCCACCCTCATTCCGACCCTGGCCATCCCGGTCTCTTTGCTCGGGGCATTTATGGCCTTCCCCTTGCTGGGATTCACCATCAACACCCTTTCCCTGCTTGGCCTGGTGCTGGCCATCGGTATTGTGGTGGATGATGCCATTGTGGTGGTGGAGGCAGTTCAGGTAAACATGGCCACGGGAATGAATGCCAAAGAGGCAACAAACCTTGCCATGAAACAGGTAACTGCACCTATCATTGCCACCACCCTGGTGCTGGTGGCGGTTTTTGTACCCGTGGCAATGATGGGCGGCATCACAGGCAGCTTATACCAGCAGTTTGCCATTACCATTGCCGTTTCCGTTCTCTTCTCATCCATGAATGCCCTGACCCTGAGCCCGGCCCTTTGCGGACTTCTGCTCAAATCCCCCAAGCCCTATCGGGGACCCCTGGGATGGTTTTTCTCCCTGTTTAATAAAATTTTTGAT
>QMMT01000440.1 GCA_003647385.1 Deltaproteobacteria bacterium | reverse complement strand
TGCCGTGAGCATTGGAGAGCAATTAAAGCAACTCTGCGACTCTCTGGAAATACGTTTTATCTTCAAGTCTTCGTTTGACAAAGCAAACCGGACATCCATTCAATCTTTCAGGGGACCGGGATTTGATAAGGGGCTTGATATTCTCAACTCTATTAAAAATGATTTAAATATTCCGGTTATTTCAGACATTCACTTACCTGACCAGGCCCAAAAGGCCGCCAAGGTGTTAGATATCATTCAGATACCGGCGTTTCTGTGCAGGCAAACGGATTTAATTATAGCGGCCTGCAACACCGGCAAACCTGTTAACATAAAAAAAGGACAATTTTTATCTCCTTTGGAGTGCCGTAATATTCTTAACAAAGCAAAAGAATCCGGCAATACAAATATTTGTATTACAGAAAGAGGATCATCATTTGGATATAATAATCTTGTAGTAGATTTTCGCTCCATACCCATCATTAAGGGCTTAGGTGCCCCCATCGTCTTTGATGCGACTCACAGTGTCCAGCTTCCGGGAGGCGCCGCTGATTCTTCAGCCGGAGAACGACAGTTTGTCCCTACCCTGTCAAAGGCTGCCATTGCTGCAGGTGCTGACGGATTATTTATTGAAACGCATCCGGAACCTGAAAAAGCATTGTGTGACGGACCCAATTCCATGCCGCTGTATGACATGGAAGCGCTTTTATCCACCCTTCTGGCAGTTAAAAAAGCAGTTGGATAATTTTATATGAAAAACAAACTATCGAATATTGAACTTTTGCTGCTGGATGTGGATGGCGTGTTAACGGATGGAAGTATCACCTATTCAGACTCAGGCGAGCAGATAAAGAGTTTCAACTCAAAAGATGGCCTTGGATTAAGGCTTTTAATGGATTCAGGAATCAAGGTTGGTATTATCACCGGCCGCAAATCAAACGCCCTGAAACACCGATGCCAAAATCTTGATATCACCCTGTTGTTTGATGGGGTCGGTGATAAATTAAAAGCCCTTGACAGCATTACGTCCCAGACCGGAATAGCCTTAAAAAAAATGGCATTTGCCGGCGATGATCTGATTGATCTGCCGGTTATGAAAAAAGTCGGGATTTCTTTTAGTGTATGTGATGCATCCTCTGATGTAAAAAACCATAGTGATATTGTCACTCGTCAGAAAGGCGGGCATGGGGCTGTCAGAGAAATCTGTGAAACCATCCTGAAAGCAAAAGGGTTATGGGATAACATTCTGAATAAATATTTAACATGACAACCTCTTTAAAGCAAAAACTGACAATCCCTTTAGTCGGATTGTTGATACTGATGATCATCGGTATTATTATTTTTTTTTATTTTGACAAGTACCTCTCCAGACCTGTGCAGATTACGAATATTAAAATAGACACTAAAGCTGCCTTGAAATTAAATGCTTTAAAACAGATCTCAAAAAAAAACGGCATCAAAGAATGGGAGTTAAAAGCGGCTTCGGCTACTTTATTAAAAGATAAAAACCAGGCCGTACTCATTGATGTGTCGGTCATTTTTTTTACAAAAGATAATAAAAAAGTCCATCTGACAAGCCAAAAAGGAAATTTAAACACAAAAACCCATGACATGACATTTTCAGACAAAGTGGTTGTAACCTATGAAACTTCTACTCTGAGAACTGACAAGTTGCATTATAATAAAAAAAAACATATAATAACCTCTGATACTCATGTAAGGTTAGAAAAGAAAAACTCCGTCATTGAGGCGGATTCAATGACAACAAGATTGAATGAGAGTACAACAATTTTAAAAGGGCATGTTAAAGGAAAATTTAGTGAAAACTTCAATATCTTGTAAAGTAGCACTCATTTTTTTACATTCTTTTTTTATTGTTGGTTTTCTGTTTTTTTTTCAAACGGATATTGTCTGTTCCCAATCTCAGGATGGAACAACGGACATCCCCGTTCACGTTATTTCCGATAAAATGATTGCTCAAAAAGACACGTCCATGGTTGAGTTCATCGGAAATGTGAAAGTCACAAGAGCAGATTCCATCGTATTTGCAGACTCCATCAAGATTTATTTTGCTGATGATAATGCAAACAAAGACAGTGATGCTCAAAGCAATGTAAAAAAAATTGTTTCCACAGGAAATGTCAGATACACGGTAGGAGATAGAAAGGCATTTGCAGACAAAGCAGTCTATACAACGCATGATAATATACTGGTTCTTACAGGCAAATCTCCTAAATTAATAACCGGATCAAGTTTTGTAACCGGAAAAAAAATTACGCTTTTTCGAAATCAGGATAAGGCAATAGTGGAAAGTGACGGCACAAAAAGAGTTGAGGCTTTTTTTAATCCTGAAGATAATGTGACTGACAAACAATAATGATACAGCTTGACCTGAAAAATCTTGTAAAAATCTATGATGGCAAAAAAGTCGTAGATACCGTTAATCTTACAGTAAAACAAGGAGAAGTGACAGGTCTCTTAGGACCCAACGGGGCGGGTAAAACAACAACTTTTTATATGTCGGTGGGTTTGATCAAGCCTGACCATGGCACGGTTCTGATAAATAATGAAGATATTACAGATCTGCCCATGTATATCAGGGCCCGAAAAGGGATCGGTTACCTCCCACAGGAATCAAGCATTTTTAAAAAACTAACGGTGAAACAGAATATCACTGCCATACTGGAGGTTTTACCCAACGTGAAGGTTACACGTAACTTGGAGGTCACACGTAACCCAATGGTCACACGCAAAAATGGTTTTAATATTGAACAAAAGGCTATGGATTTAATGAAAGAGCTTGGCATCAGCGATCTTGCCGGTCAGAAAGCGAATTCACTTTCCGGGGGAGAAAGACGCCGTCTTGAAATTTCACGCGTACTTGCCACCGATCCCTTATTCATTCTTTTGGATGAACCCTTTGCCGGCATAGATCCTTTAGCTGTCATTGATATTCAGCAAATAATTTATCAGTTGACTAAAAAGGGAATCGGCGTTTTAATATCAGATCACAATGTGAGAGAAACCCTTGGCGTTTGCAATAATGCTTATATTATGAGCCAGGGAAAAGTTATTGAATCAGGAAATCCTGATAAAATCATTTCAAGTGAAATAGCAAAAAAAATCTATCTGGGAGAAAATTTCAAACTGTAATATGGAACTTGGATTACAACAAAGCCTAATACTAACTCAGCAACTGGT
>QMMT01000439.1 GCA_003647385.1 Deltaproteobacteria bacterium | reverse complement strand
TTTCATACCCTTTAAGCATTCTCTTATAATCGCCAGTGGCTAGAATTTCTCTGCCGACCCTTAAAAGAAACAGATTATCTTCTTTCTTATATATATCCATTTCATAGATATTTCTTTCCGGGTCATACTCTATTTCACCAAGTGTATATCCATTGTTTCCAAGATCTTCTGAAAGAGAAATAAAATTTTGCTTTTCCTCAAGAAAAAATTTATTTTTTACTCCGTTTTTAATCAGGGTAAGTAAAAGATGTGTATCCATATCTCTCTTTTTTAATAGATTCACAGCATCATAATAATCAGATAAATGGATCAGAAAAGAATAAAATTCATCTTCGGAAAGGGATTCCTTGTTTCCGTTTAGAAAAATATTTTTTTGCCCGGTAATTCTTTTTACCAGATAATTGGAATATTCTTCTTCATTTTTCAGATAGACCCCGCTTTTTCTTGACCCCACCCTGAAAAGAGGTGGCTGGGCAATATATAAATATCCTTTTAAAACCAGATCCGGCATCTGCCTGTAAAAAAAAGTTAATAAAAGCGTTCTGATATGAGATCCATCAACATCCGCATCGGTCATGATGACAACTTTATGGTACCTTATTTTTTCAATATCATATTCTTCTCTGCCGACTCCGGTTCCAAGGACGGTAATAATATTTTTAATTTCATCGCTTCTTAAAAGTTTATCAAATCTGGCTTTCTCAACATTTAAAATTTTCCCTTTTAAAGGGAGAATCGCCTGAAATCGTCTATCTCTTCCCTGTTTGGCACTGCCGCCTGCAGAATCTCCCTCCACAAGAAATAATTCTCTTTCAGCAGGATCCGCATATTGGCATTCGGCAAGTTTTCCCGGTAAGGTTGAATCTAATAGTGTACCTTTTTTTCTGGCAAGTTCCCTGGCTCTTTTGGCAGCATCTCTTGCTCTTGCCGCATCAACACCTTTGGCAATAATTTTTCTGGCAACTTGTGGATTTTCTTCAAGATACTGACCTAATTTTTCATTGAGAAGAGATTCAACGATTCCTTTTACTTCATTATTCCCAAGTTTTGTTTTGGTCTGACCCTCAAACTGTGGCTCCATTAGTTTTACAGATATAATAACAGAGAGGCCTTCTCTCATATCATCACCGCCAATTTTAATATTCTGCATATTTTTTGGCAGATTATTTGATCCCGAAGAAATATAAGAATTTACTGTACGGGTTAATGCTCCTTTAAAACCCGACACATGAAATCCTCCTTCAATCGTCTTTATATTATTGGCAAATGAATAGAGTTTTTCTTTAAATGTATCATTATACTGAATCGCCACTTCAATCTGAACATCTTTTTTCTCCCCTTCAATATGAATGGGATCATGCAAAACCGTGCAGGACCGGTTCAAATACTCGACAAAGGAAACAATTCCACCTTCATAATAAAAATCTTCTTTTTCAGCAGACCGTTCATCTTCAATAATAATTCTGACACCTTTATTTAAAAAGGCAAGTTCTCTCATTCTCCTTATAAGGGTCTCATAAACAAATTCATTCTCATTCATGATATCAAAATCAGGACTGAAGGTAATCTTTGTTCCTTTTTTAACCGTATCCCCTTTAATAATTAATTCACTGAGTTTATTTCCCTTGGAATAGGATTGATGATAAATTTTCCCATTTTTATAGACTTCCATTTCAAGTAATTCTGAGAGTGCATTTACAACAGAAATTCCCACCCCATGCAACCCGCCGGATACCTTATAAGAGTCTTTATCAAATTTACCCCCGGCATGGAGTTTAGTCATGACAACTTCACAGGCCGGTACATGTTCTGTTTCATGCATTTCAACAGGAATTCCACGACCGTTATCTTCTACACTCACCCGCATATCCGGATGAATGGTAACAAGAATCCTATCACAATGGCCTGCCATGGCTTCATCAATACTATTATCCACGACTTCATAAACCAGATGATGAAGCCCTTGAAGATCAACATTTCCAATATACATAGAAGGTCTTTTCCGTACAGCCTCAAGACCTTCTAATACTTTTATACTATCTGCACTATATTCTTTTTCTATTTTATTTTTATTCACGTGTGACCTCTATATTATGATATATGCATCGCCATGATTACACAAATAAGTTTATCATCATCAAGACCTCTTATAATACAGGGGCTCTTATTATCTTTTACATTTATAACAACAATACTGTCCTCAAAAATACTTAAGGCATCCAAAAAATACTTTGGATTAAAGGCACTTTTAATTTCTTCACCGGAATAAGAAACCATCATCTCCTCTTTTGATTCACCTATTTCAGGATTGGTAATGGTCACCACTAACTCATTTTCCTTAAAATTTAAAATCACACTTTTATAGTCCTCTGAGGTTAAAATAGAAATCCGTCTCATAAGGGTTGAAAACAGTGTTCTATCCATTTCAATAGGAACCATATCTTCATGATTTATCACCGGTTTATAATCGGGATACTCACCTTCAAGAAGTTTAATCATAATAGATTCATTTTTATTTTGAAAAATAAAATAATTATCTTTTATTCCCACTTTTATACTATCTTTGCTGGTATCGATAAATTTACTCAATTCAGATAACCCTTTTTTAGGAACAATAACACTTTCATTGGGGAGTTTGAGTTCCCCTTTAAATTTAGTATCATAACAATGAAGCCGTCTTGAATCTGTTGATACAATTCTTAATTTTTCATCATTTTCCGTTGATATTTTTTCAATTAATGATCCAATAACATAAATTCGTTTTTCTTCACCTGAATAATTTACAATAGAGGCTATATCAACCATCTTTTTCAGATCTTTGGAATTAATTTCGATAAATTCTATATTCTCTATGATCGGCGTCTCAGGAAAATTTTCGTAATCAGAAGATACAATATGAAAAATACTATCTCCTTTTCCAATTTCAACCCATCTGTTTTCGACTTCATTAACCAAAATTTTATTTTCCGGATATTCTTTGATAATTTCAAAAAATTTTTGTGAGTTGATAGATAAAATTCCTTCTGTTTCCACCTGGGCTTCATAGGTTCCAAGAAAAACAGTTTCCAGATCGTTTGCCGTTATCGTGATCTGTGATTCCATTGCTTTGATAAGAATATCAGATGTAATGGTTAAATTGGTTTTTCTTCCGGTTAATCCCTGTATTTTTGAAAGAATATTTA
>QMMT01000438.1 GCA_003647385.1 Deltaproteobacteria bacterium | reverse complement strand
GCACTGCCATAATACGGCTTGACATTAATCTGACCATTTGTTTTTTCTTTTACCAGTTCACAAAATTTTATGGCGCCCATTCCCCAGTAAAATTGGGGCCCGACATTGAGGGTCATTTTATACTCTTTTTTAAACTTTCCAGCGTCACTTTCCTGTGGCAAGGAAAGCATCATTGAAAGTGCTGCCAGACAAACAAAAATACCTGTTAAATACTTTGGAAATTTTCTAATCATTTTTTTTCTCCATCTTTTTTAAGTTGACCGGTTAATAAAAAAATTTATTTTTCTCCTTAACACTTGAGCTTACAAAATATCGTTATCTATAAGTAGAATACCGTATAGTGAAAAGCCCAATCGTTATAGAAGAAAACTACAGGGCTTCTCATATGGGTTTCATGGCACCCATATGTGCTCGAAGCTCTTTTCCAATCTGTTCAATCCTGGTGGATCGGATGTCATCATTGGCCTTTATGAGAGAAATATTATCTACACTGTTATTTTCAACACCAAGCCCTTTTCCAATAACATCTGCCTCTATTGATTCCATGAAGCCTGCAAGCAAAGGAATTGCTTTGTGGTTGAAAAGGTAACATCCGTACTCAGCTGTATCGGAGATGACGACATTCATTTCATAGAGTTTCTTTCTGGCAACGAGATTGGCAATCAGGGGAAGTTCATGAAGGGATTCGTAGTAGGCAGATTCTTCACCAATACCGGTTGAGACCATGGTATCAAAGGCAAGTTCTACACCTGCTTTTACAAAGGCAACCATAAGAATGCCATTGTCAAAATATTCCTGTTCAGAGATGTTTTGATCTGTTGAAGTGGATTGTTCAAAAGCTGTTCTGCCGGTTTCTTCCCTCCATTTGAGGAGATCAGCATCGTCATTGGCCCAGTCTTCCATCATGGTTTCAGAAAATTTTCCTGACATGATGTCATCCATGTGTTGATCATACAGAGGGTTAAGAATGGTTTCTAATTTTTCAGAAAGTTGTTGAGCGATTAATTTTGCAGGGTTATCAAGTCGATCCATCATGTTAGTGATACCGCCATGTTTTAACGCTTCGGTAATGGTTTCCCATCCATATTGAACCAGTTTTGAAGCATATTGGGGGTCAACACCTTTTTCAATCATTTTATCATAACAGAGCAAAGATCCTGTCTGAAGAACACCGCACAGGATTGTCTGTTCACCCATGAGATCAGATTTTACTTCTGCTGTAAAAGAAGAATGAAGGACTCCTGCCCGGTCTCCACCCGTACCTGCAGCATAAGCCTTGGCAAGTTCCATGCCTTCGCCTCTGGGATCATTTTCCTTGTGAACGGCAATCAGTGTCGGCACCCCGAACCCCCGCTTGTATTCTTTTCTAACTTCTGTTCCCGGAGATTTCGGTGCAACCATGATAACGGTAAGATCTTTTCTGATCTGCTTGCCTTCTTCTACAATATTAAACCCATGGGAGTAGGAGAGACATGCATCCTTCTTCATCAGCGGCATGACTGCGTCAATCACATTTGAGTGCTGTTTGTCCGGGGTCAGGTTGATCAAAAGATCTGCTTTTGGGATCAATTCCTCATAGGTTCCCACAGAAAAATCATTTTCTGTGGCATTTTTCCAGGATTGTCGTTTTTCTTTAATGGCAGCATCTCTTAAGGTATAGGATACCAAAAGACCGCTGTCCCGCAAATTTAAGCCCTGGTGAAGTCCCTGGGCACCGCACCCTACAATGACGATTTTTTTGCCTTTTAAAGCCTCAACGCCGTTGAATTCATATGAATCCATAAATCGGCACTGGGAAAGCTCTTCCAGCTGTCGTCTCAAAGACAGGGTATTAAAATAATTTTGACTCATGGTATTTTCCTAACAAATAAAATTTATAAATGAAGCCACTATATTAAATGAACCATATTTTTGGTTGCGTCAAGTGCATTATTCGCAATATAATATTTCAAATAATGCAACGCTCGGTCTTGACATTGTAAATATTAATTTGAGGTTCCTGCTTTATTGCGTTATTTGAAATATAATGTTACCCACTGAGGTATATTTAACTCTATATATTCAGGTGATTGTTGGATATTCGAAATTTAAAGCTTTTCAGGCACCTTGCAGGTACCTTGCATTTTGCAAGGACAAGCCATGCCTGCTATATCACGCCTTCAGCATTGACACGGGTGATCCAGCGGCTTGAGGAAGAACTGGACGAAAAACTGTTTGCCCGGGACAACCGTTCTGTGGAGCTGACGCCGGCCGGGGCTGCATTTAAGAAATATGCCGATGATGTTCTTCAGAGATGGGATCAGCTCCATGACGAGTTGTCTTCTGATGATATCCTGCAGGGAGAACTTTCATTGTATTGTTCTGTGACCGCAGCCTATGCAGCTCTTCCAGACATTATGGAACGGTATCGAAAGATCCATCCCAGAGTCCGTATACACCTTGAAACGGGTGATCCAGCCAAAGCTTTGACTAAGCTTTTAAATCAGGATGCAGATATGGTCATTGCCGCCCGGCCGGATATTTTATCCAAAGAGCTTGTTTTTCAAAAGCTCTCACAAACGCCCCTGGTTTTTATTGCACCCCTGCAATATCCTGAGACTGTTATCGAGACAGAAGCCGGGATTGACTGGGAGCAGACGCCCTTGATTATTCCAGATCGTGGATTGAGCCGGGACCGCATTGACCAGTGGTTTGCAAAGGAAAATTTTATTCCCAATATTTATTCCCAGGTCGCAGGCAATGAGGCTATCATTGTCATGGTCAGTCTTGGCTTCGGCATTGGATTGGTGCCCAGAATGGTGCTGGAAAAAAATCCTTTTTTTAACCAGGTAAAGATTCTTGGCAGGGCTCCGAAACTGCCGCCTTTTGTCATCGGCCTTTGTACCCGAAAAAAGAATCTTGCCAATCCAAGGGTCAACGCATTATGGAACATTGCCAATGAAAGATAATTTAACAAACCTTCAACGGTTTCGGTGGCGGCTTCATGAAATTATCTTCGAAGCTGATACAAAGGTTGGTAAATTATTTGATATCATCTTAATTGTTTCCATTGTGTCAAGTGTTCTCGTGGTGATGCTGGACAGTGTTGTAGCGTTGCGAAATCTCTATGGCGGTTATTTTTACGGGCTGGAATGGGGATTTACGCTTTTATTTACCATAGAATATATTTTAAGGCTGTTATG
>QMMT01000437.1 GCA_003647385.1 Deltaproteobacteria bacterium | reverse complement strand
CATCCGAACTTTTATCAAAAGCCAGGAGCCTTGGAGCCCAAACTGCAGTAGTGGCAGTCGGCAGCAATATAGAATCATTAACCTCTGATCTGGCAGCTGCAGGGTCTGATACGCAATACATTGCAGATGATCCCGGTCTTGAACTTTTTTCAGCAGGGCCTTTTGCATCCTGTGTTGTTGAGGCTGCAAAACAATTTGAAGCCGACCTTATCTGGTTTGGCTTTTCCGAAAGCGGTAAGGCTTGTGCTCCGAGAGTTGCAGCGCAGCTTTCTGCTGCCTGTGCCACTGAAATTATTGATGTAACGCTTGACGGAGACCAGATCGAAGTGACAAGACCCGCCATTGCAAATAAAGTGATGCAGCGCATTAAAGTCAATTCCAGGCAATTGGTGGCTGTTGTCAGAGCCGGTGCGTTTGAAGCGGATGAAGGCATCACAGGAACTGAAAATGTTGTAAAGCTTTCCCCGCCTGCTGCTGATTTAAAGGCGGTTATCAAAGAGCTTGTATCCGATGCCAGTGGAGAGATTGATCTGGGTGATGCCGATGTTGTTATTTCCGTCGGGCGAGGCGCTAAAGATGAAGCCGGTGTAGAGATGGTAAAAGAACTGGCCAGTGATCTTGCCGCAGGGTTTGGTTCCTCCAGGGCCATGGTGGATGGCGGGTTCATGGCGCATAACAAACAAGTCGGCCAGACGGGTAAAATCGTTGCACCGACCCTGTATATGGCTATCGGTATCTCAGGCGCCATACAGCACCTTGCAGGAATGACCGGCTCAAAAACGATTCTGGCAGTGAATAAAGATCCTGAAGCCCCTATCTTTAATGTGGCGGATTATGGTATTGTCGGGGATCTTTTTGACGTGGTTCCGATTCTTAGAGAAGAAATTAAAAAAATTAGAAGTTAGGATGAGGTAGCTTATGAATCCCATTTTTATGTCAATACTCCTTATTGTGGGCCTGGCGATTTTCAGTCGTACAATGTATTATAAAATTCGTTTGCTGATGGCCCTGGAGCCCACTGACCGTGCCGATCATATTACAGAACGACTAAAGAATATGGTGATTATCGCCCTGGGCCAAAAGCGCCTGGTTGGGAGGAAAAAAGAATGGGCTTCAGGCATCATGCATGCATTTATTTTCTGGGGATTCTGCATTCTTCTCATCCGCAGTCTCAATTTATATGGTGAAGCCTTTATTCATGGATTTGAGCTCCCGTTATTTGGTTCCGGGTCTATCCTAGGATATCTCTATATCGCTTTAAAAGATATTATGGAAGCCGTTGTTTTAATAATGGTGATTTACGCCTTCTATCGCAGGATGATTTTAAAACCTGAACGGCTGCATAATACATGGGAAGCTTATTTCGTTCTGGGTATGATCGCCGTGTTGATGATTTCTGATCTTCTGTATGATGGTGCCCGGTATAATCTGATTACCCAGTATAATAATCCGGACAATCTTCATTTTTTTAATAATTCAAAATATGGTTCCGAGTTTATCTGGACACCGGTTTCCGTGGGTGCGGGATTCTTTGTATCCTGGATGGGTGAGGGCGTTAACGGGTTTATCATGACGGCCATGTTCTGGCTGCATATCATTACTCAATTGACCTTTTTAAATTTTCTTCCTTTTGGCAAACATTTTCATGTCATCACAGCTCTGCCCAACGTATTTTTAAAAAATTTGGGGTATCCCCACGAAAAAACCAAGCTTCTGGATCTGGAAGATGAATCAGTCTGGGAAGATGAATCTTTAGGGATTAACCACATCCATCAGCTCAACTGGAAACAGGGCCTGGACCTTTATACCTGTACCGAGTGTGGTCGGTGTAAAGAGGTCTGTCCCGCCTTTATCACGGACAAACCTTTAAATTTGCATGATTTCAATGATGCCCTGAAACATGAGCTTTTTGATAATGCCGACAAGCTTATTAAAAGAGCAAAGTTATTTCCCCGCATCAAAAAAGATAGTGATTCTGAAAAAGATGAAGAAACAAATGAAAAAATAGCCGCGGTTGAGGCCGAGCTCAAGGCTGCACTCAACAGCAATAAAACACTGATTGGTGATGTGATCGCTGAAGATACTTTGTGGGCCTGTACCACTTGTCGGGCCTGTGAAGAAGTCTGTCCTGTCACCATTGAGCATGTTCCCCGCATCATGGCCATGAGACAGGGGCAGACATTGATGGCAGGCGTTTATCCGCAGGAGTTGAATGTGGCGCTTAAAGGACTTGAGCGTAACGGCAATCCCTGGGGAATCGGGTATGACAAACGCGCTGACTGGGCAGAAGGTCTTTCTGTTAAAACAATGGCAGAAGACAGCGATGTTGATTACCTGCTCTGGGTTGGCTGTGCCGGATCATTTGATGATCGAACCAAAAAAGTATCCACAAGCCTGGTCAAGATTCTGCAAAAGGCAGGTATCAGTTTTGCCATCCTGGGTACAGAGGAAAAATGCACCGGTGACTTTGCAAGAAGGGTCGGCAATGAGATGATGTATCAGATGATGGCAGAAGAAAATATCGCAACCCTGAACAATTACAAAGTGAAAAAAATTATCGCAGCCTGCCCCCATTGTCTTAATACCTTGAAGCATGAATATCCACAGATGGGCGGAAATTACGAAGTGATCCATCATACCGAGTTTATCGATCAGCTTGTAAAATCCGGTAAAATAACCTTAACTAAATCGTTTGGGGGCTCTCTAACGTATCACGATCCCTGCTATCTGGGCCGATATAATTCAATTTATGATCAACCCAGATCTATCCTCAATTCCATATCTAAAGACGGACTTAAGGAACTTGACCGGCATGGCAATGAAAGTTTTTGCTGTGGCGCCGGCGGTGGAAGAATGTGGATGGAAGAGACGATCGGTAAAAGAATCAACGTGGAACGGGCCGAAGAAATTGTTGATCAAAATGTAGCGAATGTGGCGGTGAGCTGCCCCTTCTGCTTAACCATGATTGAAGACGGAATGAAAGAACTGGATAAAGACGAACAAATTAAGACCCAGGATATCGCTGAACTTGTGGCAAATAATATGGCCTGACCTCCTTAAATCGTTTACTCCCCCCGGATTAACCTCATTTAACCCGGGGGGATTGACACACATCACCAAATGAAAAAATATTCAAAAATAGGAGTTTTCCCTGATTGATTTTATTCAACCCGCCTTATATACTGTTTCTATT
>QMMT01000436.1 GCA_003647385.1 Deltaproteobacteria bacterium | reverse complement strand
CTTATATACATGGAGAGAATCGGACATGTTATGGTTGCAGATGGTGTGCCAGAGGTGTTAAAGCGAACAAGGGAAGCTGTAGATTGTCGCGCTTTTATCCCAAGGTAATGTCACTCTGTTTTACCTGTGCAGTATAGAGGTAGGCCTGGCAGTCTTCACCACCAGGCCTGAGCAGACAGCAGTCTACCGCACTGAGTTATCCCTTGGCATCGGAGTCCCCTCTCGCATGCCTCCGTTTCACTCAGATATCTCTATCTGGCCACAATTAAAAATTAATTCAGCACTGATCGTCTTTTCTTGTCTGTAAAAGGCTTCTGCCAAAAGTAAGGTTCCCATATTCATGATTTGACGACGATTCCCCCTGCAATGAGATGACATGATACCTAATGCATCCGGATCAAAAAGAGTTTCAGGTGCTTTTGCATTGGAGAGCCTGAACTTTATAAACTCAAGGCTGTCTTTGTCATCTAAGGTGTTTAAATTAAAGTGTCCGGTAAGTCGGGTTCTAACCGGTGACATAATTTGCAGGGATAATTTCTTTTCAAAGGTTTCATCACCTACAAGAATAAAACTTGCCGCTACTGTTTCTCTGTGAGGATTGAACATCAAAGAACAGATATCCATCAAAGATTCTTTTTCCATCAGGTGGGCGTCATCAATCACAAACACAGGGAACATGCTGTGATTTTCCGATGCCATCTGCATGATCTGTTTTTGTAATTTGATCAGCAAGGGTACCGTCCTGCCACTGGTAACCACACCGAGCACATCGGCAATTGCTTTAAGCATACCGTTACGCTGCAGTCCTCCATAATGGACCAGAGCCGGTCTGTAGCAATTGGCATCAAGCCTCGATAAAACATAGTGGACCAGTGTTGACTTTCCTGCACCGGACGGTCCGGACAGAGCAAAACTTTTACCTGTGGATATTAAAGATTGGGCTGTTTTAAAAAACCGGTTATCCTGTTCTCCCAGATAAGGGATCTTTAGCCGGTAAGTATCTGCAAACGGATGATATTTGTAATCAAAAAATTCTGCTGGAGATTCTCCATGGTTTAGCATTATATTTTCCTTTATTGGTTTGGATGATCAAATCGTCTTGCATTAGCGCTAAGATCAAGAATACGTGCTTTTCTCATTTCATTTCCATAGTAGATACAGGTCTTATCCCAGGGCATATAATATATGGTCACCCGTGAACCCGGCAGACAGTCAGGAACTTCATACTTGGTTTTTTTAAACCTGATGGTGGAGTCATTGTATACCCGGCATCTGCGCTCCATTCTAAAAAGGGCGTCAATATCAGTTGACGGAGGTAAAACCCGGCAGACATTTTTAACCTGTAGCCTTTTTTGCAATGGTGAACATTCTAAAGAAGAGTGGATGGTTTCATGATATCTACTCACCCATACTTTAAAGGCATCATTGACCTGTTTAACTGTTTTAAAATTATCACAAAGGAGCTGATCCCTGATGGTTCTAAAAATTCTCTCCACTTTTCCGCGGCCCTGGGGCTTGTATGGCGGGGTATGAACCAGATCGATTGCGCTTCTGGCGCACAATATTTTCAGGTGACGACTGCTATACGCCGCTCCGTTGTCGGTATAAAAACGCTGGGGTATACCAAAGCGTCTGACTGCTCCCATGAGATCATAAATTAGAGGTTCAACAGATTCTGTAAGATAAAATCCACCATGAACAATAAAGCGAGTGCTGTCATCCAAAATCACATGTAAATAAGTTTTTTGCTTCTTCTTGCCATTGAACAATTTAGGACCGTGGAGATAGTCAGCAAGCCATAACTGTCCAAAATGATCAAATGCAAAGGGTCTTGTCTGTTCCGGGTTTATATGGGGATCTCTTTGCAGATTATGGGCCTTGGCATACCTGTAAATCGCAGACCTGCTGGGCTTTCTGCCGTTCCATTTTCTGGTTTTGGCAAGTTGTTTTATCATCCTTGCAATGGTCCACCTTGGGTGTTCTATCCGCAAGGCAACCATTGCCGTGGTAATGTCATCCGGTATCTGATGGCTGCCTTTATCGAATCTTGTTTTTCCCATTAGGCCCGGCAAACCAAAATGAAGGTACCTATACAGCCACTTCCTCAAGGTCTCAGCACTCAGGGTGACATGAGATCCATTCGGGTGAACATAGCTGTTCCATGAGGCCAGGTCTAATACCTCTCCTGCAGGAAGATCATTGGCATCTCGATGCAGAAGAGGGCTGATAATTCCATAGCGCCATAAGGCAAGTTCTAAATTTTTGTCATTTTGTCCGTTCATTCAAACCTCCATAATTAAAGATTAAATTCCATGGAGGTTCAGTTAACAAAGTGACTGATTTTATAAAATATACGTTTTGTGTTGGTGGTCTTTTATCTTACCCTTTTCGGGTAAAAAGCCCAGGAAAAATGCCGGTTAAAAGATGTCCATCGCCTATCTTTCAACAGACAAGGTGAAGCGTTAGCATATTCCTGACTGAGCCATTTCTGAATTGACAAAGCTTTGCTTATCCATCTTTGCATTCGTGGCCAGTTACTGCCGGTGTACCGGGCAATATCCGCGATTGTTCTGCCTTGCTCATACATTTTTAAAACCTGCATCAACATACACAAAGAAGATCTGATTATCGGTAAAAATGCATGGGGTAGGATGGAAAAGGTCACGCATGGGCATAAATCATTATCACAGCGATAGCGCTGGATATTCATCAGTTCATCATTAAACAGATATCGGCTGTAAGACCCCCATTTTACATAGGTGTGACGGTTACCACAGTGAGAGCAGCAGACAATTAATCCTAAATTTTCTCTTGTTATTTCTGACAGAACGGTTATTAAAGAATCCCAGGGGCGGGCCATGTGTTGTTCCTCCTGTTTAATTGTTAAACTTAGCAAAAGGTTGTATAACACATGTCCCCCCCTCTTATCCCCCCCAAAAGGGGGGAGGAGGATCAAAGGCATGAAGCGGTTCTTGCTGTCTCAGGCTAACAAACCTGGATTTTCTAAATTTATGGTACCTTGCTTTTTTCGCTTAGGTAAAAAAAAATGGGATTTTGGGCGGGATCTCAGGTAAATTTTCGAGCTTCTTTAGAATTTACTGTTTATGATTTGATTTTGAAAAAAATAACATAATTTTGCGTTAACGCAGAATCGTTCATACTAAAAACCGCCAATTTTTAACCTACGAGACGATT
>QMMT01000435.1 GCA_003647385.1 Deltaproteobacteria bacterium | reverse complement strand
GCTTCTCTCAATGTTTCGTTAATGATTTTAGACATTGAGCAGGATGTTTCAAGGGCTTTAAGGCGTAATGCATGATGAAGTGTTGGATCTAAATATATAGTTGAGCGTTTTGATAATGTCGCCATAATTCTACCTCCAAATAAATATTATCAACACTATAACGTTATAGCGTTTTCATGTCAAGTTTTTTGAAAGCGAACGTTCAAGCTCAGGGGCCAGCGGGATTTACAGCAACCAATTTTGATTAACCCGAGACTTGGATAGCAAGACTGAACTTCGAAAAACCGCGCTGCCCGCTGGTCCCTTGCAGCGCCTTGTTGGACGAAGCCGCTCTGCGGCGGAAAAAGCTAAAATAGTGTATAACTCCTATCCGTGTCCAATTTCGGATACCATAATTTAAAGGAGTATACCATGAAGAAGTCTGAAGTAAATCGATTTAACAAACTTTATGAACACCATCAAAGATATCTCAAACTTCAAGGAAAAGCACAGAAAACCATTGATGCTTATTCCAGAGCTATACGTCGGGCTCGTGATTATTTTGATTGCTGTCCCGATAAATTAAAACCGGAACAATTTGAAAAATACTTTGCCGACCTTGTAGACTCTCACTCATGGAGTACAGTTAAGATTGATCGTCTTGGTCTGCAATTTTTCTGGAAGTTTGTACTAAAACGTGATTGGAAATGGGTTGATATTGTAAAACCACCGAAAGTTAAAACAATTCCTGATATTGTCACTCCTGATGAGGTTGACCAGCTTATTGCTGCAACACGAAAACTGCGCTATCGTGTTTTTATATTAACAACCTATTCAATGGGACTTCGTTTAGAAGAAACATTGTCACTTCAGGTTGGTGATATTGATGCAAGCCGGAAACGTGTACATATCCGACGTGGAAAGGGTCATAAAGATCGTTTGGTACCATTACCTGACCTTGCTTTACAAGGGTTGCGTGAACTATGGAGCAAGCATAAGAATCCCAAATTGTTGTTTCCTAAAGCCTCGGGTTCTTTCAAGACAATTCAAAAAGCTACTACTCATATGGATAGGGGTGGTGCACAAAAAGCCATGAAAACAGTTGTGGCTGAATGTGGTATTAAAAAAAAATCTCCGTGCATTCCCTTCGTCACTATGTCGAGTCCCGGACTATGCCGAGCTCGGCATAGTCGTCATTCATTTGCCACTCATCTTTTGCAGGCAGGCTATGATATTCGAACAGTACAGGATTTACTCGGTCATAAAGATGTCAGTACAACCATGATTTATACCCATATCTTGAAGCATGGCCCTTCAGGTGTGAAAAGCCCGGCTGATTTTTTAAAATAATATAGATACGAGGATTTGATTGACAGCAAGGCTTTTTACCGATATTTTGTCTCTTGCTGATTTTACTATTTTAGGTTTACTTAATTGAAAAACATGTTTGAAAAAAATACAAGGCAAAAAATAGCTCATGCTGCTTAAAATCAACCCGCATAATCCCCAGGAACGTCAAATTTCAAGGGTAGTAGATATTATTAAAAAAGGCGGGATTGTGGCATATCCGACCGATACATTTTATGGTATCGGATGTGATATTATGAACAAAAAAGCCATTGAAAAAATTTATGCCATAAAACAGCGTAACAAAAATAAACCGTTCAGTTTTATCTGTCCAGATTTAAAAAACATTTCCAAATATGCCAAAGTATCCAATTTTGCTTATAGAAATATGAAACGATTGCTGCCCGGACCTTATACATTTGTTTTATCAGGATCTAAACTGGTACCCAAAATGATGCTGACCAAGCGAAGAACTGCCGGCATAAGAGTGCCCGATAATAAGATTGCCCTGGCAATAGTTGATGAATTAGGTCATCCCGTCCTTTCAACCAGTGCCACCCATCCGGATGGACAGGTTTTTGAAAATGCGTCACTGCTTCATGATTATTTTATAAAAACCATTGATGTAGTGATTGACGGTGGAGTTGTTCCGGGATCTCCATCCAGTGTTGTTTCTTTAATTGATGATATACCTGAAATTATCCGTTACGGTGCCGGAGATGTTGATGTCTTTGAATAAGGTCTCTGCAAGTTTTTTGAAAAAGGTGATTTTATCTTCCTTGGGATAAACAGGCTTTAATTTCTCTTTAATATTGGCCATTTCTCCTACCCATTGAACCGCATCATCAAGATTTCCCAGGCGATCGATCAATTTTAGTTTGAGCGCTTTTTCGCCCGTATAAACCCGTCCGTCCGCAAGTGTTGCCATGGTCTGAACGTCAATACCTCTTGCGCTGGCAACATCAGTTACAAATTGAAGGTGCAGTTCATCCACCAGAGCCTGGAAAATTTTTTTTTCAGACTCTTTAAGTTCTCTTAAAGGAGATCCCATATCTTTAAATTCACCACTTTTAATCACAACAGGAGATATACCGATTTTCTTAGCTATTTCCATAATATTGGCATACTCCATGATTACACCGATACTACCGGTAATCGTTCCTGGGTTAGCGACGATCCCTTGAGTTGCTGATGCAATATAATAGCCGCCTGAGGCTGCAACCGACCCCATGGATGTAATAATTTTTTTATCCTTCTTATTTTTAATAATTTCACGATAAATTTCCTGGGAGGGTCCAATGCCACCGCCAGGTGAATCGATTCGTAGAATAATAGCTTTGATAGCATCATCATCAAGAAATATATTGATATCATAAATGATTTTTTTCGAAGACAGTATCACTCTATTGATTTCTACAATACCAATATTCCCTTCAGTTGAGGCATAGTGCTGTGCAAATTGAGTATTCAGCATCTTTGAACTCAATGATGCAAGAACCACAACTCCTAAAAACATAATGGTCCCACAGGTTGAAATAATTATTAAAAAAAATAAGAATGGATGTCTTCTGGTAAACATATCAACGTCCTAATAATTCAGTTAAAAAAAAGGACCGGACTAACTTAAAAGTTAACTCCGGCCCTTATACACTATTTAGCACTACAAATAATAATCTTGTATTTTGACTTATTCTTCTTCAGGTTTCTTAACCTCTTCACTATCACTTTTTTCCGGCTCTGCTTCTGGTTCCGGCTCTGCTTCTACTTCTGCTTCAGGTTCTGCTTCTGGTTCTGCTTCAGGTTCAGGTTCTGCTTCAGGTTCAGGTTCTGCTTCTGCTTCTGCTTCAGGTTCTACTTCCACTTCTATTT
>QMMT01000434.1 GCA_003647385.1 Deltaproteobacteria bacterium | reverse complement strand
AGGTGGCCGCCTTTTTGTAAGAAATCCTTATCAATCAAATTGGATATAGTGTCCCCTTTTTTTATCTTATGCTCCTGAATAAAAGGTTTTAAGTCCAAATCTTCCCGGATCGTTGAAAACTCAATGACCGGAATATCAACATTGCCGGGTGTACTTTGATCATAGTCACCTTGTTTTACCTTTTTTAACGGGATAAGGACATGGATACCAGGATCAATTGCATCAATGTTACTGATTTGAGGATTGATTTCTTTAAAGATGATAATGAAATGCGGAAAGTCCTTTTCTGAGATTTCTCCTTTTTTCCTGAAAATTTTATACAGCCAGTCGTCCTTATTGACGGTATAAGGTTCACAAAGAACAGCTTCATTTTTATATTTAAAGATTGAATAACGTTTATAGGATGTCTTCACTCCCTTTGCATCTGAAAGGGGCAAAAAGGGGGGTGCAGCAAATGCCAGGAGCATTAAAACAGTGGAAAAAAATATGTTGAAAAGACTAAGTTTTTTCATAAATTATACAGATAATGTTAAATTTAACCTTTTAGCTACTTTATCGGAAATATCATTGACAAACTTTTGGAAATCATTTCCTTTTAATCGTTTTTTTTGTGATGGAATGATATCCGGATCATCAGGCAGTATTAAGGACGGCTGGTTGATATTGTCTGGATTGGGATTAATTTTATACTCTTCGGGTATGATTGACTTAAAATAAAGATCCTGAAATTCTGAAAATTTAATAGCGTGTGCTGTTGCGTCCAGTATGGCAGTCTCTTTGTTTTTAACAATCCCTTGATCAAACGCCTGTACAAGTCCTGCAAGACATCCCCCTCCCTGGGTACAGGCAATATGTCCGTTTTTATTGGCAGCAAGCTGCCAGTCCATGATGGATTGCTCTGTTACCTGAACAAAGAATACATGCCGTCGGCCGGCAAGCGCATTATATTTTTTTGCAATCTTAATGACCCGGGGCATTGAAACCGGATTTCCAATCATTGCCGCCTGTGCAACGCTTGGTTTTGTATTCACAGGTATAAATTTTCTTTTTGCTTCGTCGGGTTCAAGATAGTATTGATAGACTGGGTTCGCATGTTCGGACTGAACACCAATAATTTTTGGCAGGGCATCAATGATATTAGCTTCATAAAATTTGATAAATCCGTTCATCACGGCGGTTATATTCCCGGCATTTCCAATGGGAACAACCACAACTTTATCTTTCATGTTCCATTCAAAATCCTGAGCAATTTCATATGAATAGGACTCCTGTCCGAGAATTCGCCAGGCGTTTTTTGAATTCAAGAGCGCAACAGAATATTTGGATGATAACTGCTCAACGATTTTCATGCAGTCATCAAAAACACCGGGGATTTCAAAAACTTTAGCTCCGCTTCCTAATGGCTGCGACAACTGTTGCGAGGTGACTTTTTTATGGGGTAAAAGAACGGCTGATTTGATCAGAGGACCCAGATAAGAGGCATAAAGTGCAGCAGCAGCAGAAGTATCCCCCGTAGATGCACAGATTGCAATGACATCGGACACAAGGTTTTGATCAATCAGGTATTTGATGCTTGATAATGCACTGGCCATGCCGCGATCTTTAAAAGATGCGCTGGGGTTCTGTCCGTCATTTTTGTAAAAAAATGAAAGCCCAACGGCTTGTTTTAGCCTGTTATTGGCTTCTACAACAGGGGTATGACCTTCACCGAGATAAACAATAGACTCCAAAGGAATGCTGGGTCCAATAAACTCATGATACCTGTATATTCCCTTGAGCGCCGGGATTTTCAGCATTTTTCTGAAATCAAATATTTTTTGCCAGAGAAACCCTGGAATTTTGTTTAAAGACCTGGCATTTTTATCTTTAATAAGCAACACCTGATTACAATCAGGGCATACATATAAGAGCTTTTCTATTGAGTGTTCGGCAGCGCATCCAAGACAGTGGTAATATAAGTCTTTGCGAGTTTTTGGTATGATATGGGATTTTATATCATCCGGGAAGTAATCAAGCATTATGTTGAATTACCTTTTGGTCTCTCATATACGGTACCAGTACTTCAGGGATGACCACTGATCCGTCAGGGCGCTGAAAGTTCTCCAGTATAGCTGCAAATGTCCTTCCAACAGCCAGTCCGGAGCCATTTAAGGTATGAACATATTCAGGCTTTTTTTTATCCTTCCTTCTGAATCGCAATCCTGCACGCCTGGCCTGGAAATCCAGGCAATTGCTGCAAGAAGAGATTTCTCTGTATTTGCCTTGTCCATCGTCCTGGCCCGGCATCCAGACTTCGATATCATATGTTTTTGTTGCTGAAAAGCCCAAATCCCCGGTGCAAAGTGTGACAACCTGATAAGGCAGTTCAAGAAGCTGAAGGATCTTCTCGGCATTTGCAAGCAGAGAATCAAGCTCATCAAAAGAGGTTTCCGGGGTTGTCAATTTAACCATTTCCACTTTGTTAAACTGGTGCTGCCGAATCAATCCCCTGGTATCCCTGCCGTAGGAGCCGGCTTCAGACCTGAAACAGGGCGTATATGCCGTAAATTTACAGGGAAGTATTGATTCATCTATAATTTCTCCGGCATAGATGTTGGTCATGGGAACTTCAGACGTCGGAATCAGGTAGTAATCCCAGCCTTCGAGTTTAAAAAGATCTTCTTCAAACTTGGGCAATTGACCTGTTCCGGTCATGGTGGCCCTGTTCACAATAAAGGGTGGCAGGGTTTCAGTATAGCCATGCTCAGACGTATGGATATCCAGCATAAAATTGATAAGGGCTCTTTCAAGCCTTGCACCTTTCCCAAAATAGAGAGGAAATCTGGCACCTGTCAGTTTAGCGGCTCTTGTAAAATCAAGGATGCCTAAACCTTCACCGATTTCCCAGTGTGGTTTTGGTTTAAAATCAAACGTTTTTAGTTCGCCATGGGTTTTTTCAAGCCGGTTCTCAGTATCATCGGAACCTATAGGGACGTCTTCATGGGGAATATTGGGCAGAGTGATAAGAAAATCATGTATGGCATCTTCTATCGTTGAAAGTTCGCTATCCAGTTTTTTTATTGTTTCAGATACACCTCTCATTTGTATAATAAGGGATCCGACATCTTCCCCTGTTTTTTTCATTTTTGCGATATCACTGGAAACAACATTCCTTTTATGCCTCAAGTCTTCTATTTCCAGAAGCAATATTTTTCTT
>QMMT01000433.1 GCA_003647385.1 Deltaproteobacteria bacterium | reverse complement strand
TGAGGCTGTTTAATAGTACCGCTAAAAAGCGGTGAGATCGGGCACACTGAGTAAATCTTGAAATTCAGCTAACAGTTTCACCAAAATATCGACAAGAAACGAGATTTTCTGATCAAAAAACAAAGAAAAAAGAAAAAGAAATCATCAGTTGGCAGCAGGAAGGCCTTGAGCCATAAATTGGCCCTTAAAAAAGGCAGGGGTGATAAGGTAAAAAAGAAGGTCACTCTCGCTGAATTAGAGACAAGATGGACTGTGGGACATAATGAGGTTGTAGCGTTATGGCAATGGCCGGATCCTTAGATGATTGATACTTTGCAAACAGCATGGATATTTTGACAATGAACGCAAAAGCCCTGTACAGCAGCAGGGTAATTGCAGCAATTTGGGCAAGGATATCAGCTCTTTGTTTATTATATACAATAGGCTTGTCAATGATTTTCAAATCTTCTTTTATTACACTGTTCACCCTTTCTGCGGCAGAGCGACACTGCTGGAGCATTTTAAACCGCTTAGTTCCCCTGGGTATTTCATTAATAAGCCTTGGGTTATCCTTTATATATGTGTGTTTAGAAAAACCTTTTTTATTTTTAACATGTGGACAGGAACCCATATCATAATTTTTCTGGATATTTTTAATGCCTGTAACCTTTAAATCAAGACATTGCTTAAAACAGCAGAAAGTGTGTCGTTGATGTTTACGATCAAATCCATTGGGTCTTGTGGAAATACCGCAGGGGGCAAAAGGCCAGCCGTTCTGGTCGTATCCACGGTTTCTGAGAGCCTCGGCAGTCAATTTTTCATTTCGTTTATTATAATCAATAATGGGGATAGAGCCATTTTTCCTTAAGCAGGTGTAATTTTTAATGATATCATATTTGGCATCAGCAATATCAATCTTTGTAACACTGCCATGGTGGGCTTTAATCTGTTCTGTATTGGTAATGATTTTTTTACCTTCTTCACCGTTACCAGAAATATTTGTTGCAGCAACAGGCAGTTCAAGCTTAAGGTTAAGTTCAACTGAGGTTGAAAGCACAAGGTTGTATCCAAATATTTTTTGTTTCCTGCTGGCATTTTGTGGGTCACGCCTGACTCCAATCCTTGCATCAGTATCCTTTGGAATTTTAGGGCAGCAAAATTTGGCATGCCCCTCACAAAGATTAACTTCAAATAAGTTTGAACGTATGACATTGATAAACATCCCGTGCTTATCAAGCTCTTCTTTTACACCGAAAAGCATGGCAGTATTGATTTGATTTTGAGACAATTTTCCATCAGTAATCCCAAGTTTCATGGAAAGTACTTCCACTTTGGGCGGCTTCTTCAATATTTTTTCAGGAATAAAAGGGCATTCCCATTTGATCCTGAAGGCTTTTTCAAGATTAACTTTATTCAGATTATTCAGCCGATACATGAGCTGCCTTTTAACTCTAAAAATAACATCATGGATATCAATGCATGAGCATTTATCAGAAAACCAGGTGCACCCTTTATATCTTGCCCTGGTCGGGAACAATGTGCCGTCATGGGCAATAATGTTGAACGAAATCATTTGAAGCTGCTGGAAAATATCAACAAGAATATGAAAAATGTCATTGTACAAACATGCACCAAGCCTGGCTTTAAAATTAGAGAAAGTTCCTTTGCTTGGGATATCTCCACCAATGCCTGCATACCTGCGATAAGCTCTGCCCCGATCTTCATCTCTCAGAACTTCAAGGAATTTATCCATATTTTGATGCCGGTCGATATATCTGAACAACTCAAGAAGAAACAGAGAGGCAGGATCATAGGGAGGCGGACCTTTAATGCTGTAACAGTGTGCCACAAGAGACCTGACAAAGGAAAAGTTAATTAGAGAAGTGATCATGTTTGCAAATCCGCCCTGGATATCACCATTGGTCAGGATTCTTACAAACCGTTTTTTAAACATGTAATTTGAAAGAAGAACATAACAAGGAAAAGGTTCATAATTGGCTATTGAGGTTTTAATATTAATTTCATTGAATTTTTTACTGACATTGCTGATATTAAATTTATCAAGCGGTCTCATTCCTCAACAGCCTTTTAAAGTTCTTATCAAGAGGATAAAGGTAAACATCCTTGATTTTGCCATGCTTCAAATGCTTATGGCCCTTTTTAGACGTGCCTTTTGTTTCTCCAACACGTTGCCAGTTAGAAGCCTTGTAACACGTCCCTTTAAAACGATCCTGCTCAACAAAAGTTTCCAGCATATACAGAGGATAATTATAAATTTTAACCCAGTCAGAAGAGATTCTTTTGATATTCAAAGCCATAACCTTACTGGCAAGACACTTGACAGTCACCCATGGCAGCACAAGATATCTGGTATTATTTGCAACAAAATGAAGCTGCTTATTTTTAACATCCTTTGTCCAGCCCACAAATTTTTCCCTGGACTGAACAGCCCATGCAGCAGAGCCCCATCCAATGCAGGCAACAGGAGTATCTCCTGCAAAAGCCATATACTTAAGATGGTTCCCAACAATCTGGACATATCCAAGGTAATGATATTGATCTACAAGAGAGTCATAAAGTGGTTCCAGCTTAGTATGCCTGACCATTTTGACTATAACAGTGTCAAGCTCTTTAATATGACATTTAATTGGATTTTCACTGACTCTAAATTTTCTCGGAGCTGGTCTGTTGGTATTATGAGTTTTTTGAAAAGGAGGAGGATAGTCAAGCAGAGCTTTTCTATGCAGGGTCAAAAGCAGTTCCCTGCATGCCATGTCTTTAAGCCGGCCACTGGGCTGAACCCAATTCCACTTTGAGCAAAGGATTTTTGAGATTTGAGTTCTGCCTTTATCCCAGTGCTTATGAACAACCGCTTGAATAAATTTCAAATCTTTGGCAGTAACCTTTCTATTTCTGATAACAAGAGGTTCCATAAATGATTGTATATCAGATAAAAACAATGGACGCCAGCTTTTTTTTAAAAAAAGTAAAAAAATATTTTTACAGGCAAATCTATGGTTGTTTTTGAAGGAGAAAATGAATAAAGTATGGGTTGAAATGAAAAAACGTGGGTTGAAAATGATTGATTTTATGCTAATCTTGGAGTACTAAACACCCTGAAAGACTGCGATAGATATTATACCCACAAGGACCAGCTTCATATACGCAATTGAGCTCTGCTCCTTGTGAAATTTGTTTCCTTAAAATTTTGTGCAATTGA
>QMMT01000432.1 GCA_003647385.1 Deltaproteobacteria bacterium | reverse complement strand
GCCTGCCGGACATGGTGGTAGACAGGGTCTCTTTTGAAATTGGAGGGCAAAAGAATCTCTTTGGGATCAACTTTTAACGCCTCATCGATCAGCTCTAACGGTATTTTTGATTGGCTATGTCCAATCTGGGTGGTTTTAAAGGTACCGGTTGAAATATCAAGATATGCAATGCCTGAAACTTTTTGGGTTGTTGACAGCGCCAGAAGAAAATTATTGGATTTTTTATCCAGCAACTCTTCATTTAAAATCATGCCCGGGGTGATAACCCGGACAACCTGCCTTTTTACCAGCCCTTTTGTTACCGCAGCATCTTCCATCTGTTCACAAATGGCAACTTTACATCCATTTGCTATGAGTTTGGCAATATAATTATCAGCCGCACGAAAAGGAATTCCGCACATGGGAATAGGCGTATCATCATTTTTGTTTCTGGAAGTTAAAGCGATTTCCAGAATAGAGGCTGCCTTTTGGGCATCCTCCAGGAACATTTCATAAAAATCTCCCATCCGGTAAAATAAAATTGTATCCTGATATGATTTTTTGATGGACAGGTATTGCTCCATCATGGGAGTATTTTTTCTGGGGCTCATGCGCTATCTATATTTTTATGCAGAATCAATCAGCAGTCTTAAGATGGTTGATCCTTTCCATTGTCGTTTTCAGGCGGTTCAGATACGATTTGTTCAACAATCGGTTTTTCTTCGAGCTCATTTTTTATGTAGGGGTCATGCTGAAATACTTCCAGTTGTGTCTTTAGCGTATTTACCTGTTCTTTAAAAGATGTAAGAGCGGTATCTTTTGTTTTAATTTCTTTTTTTAGCTTGAAATTTGTCACAAACCCTTTGAAGCCGACCAGAATTATACCTAAAAGAAAACAAATTCCAAAGTAGACAATGTTTTGAAGTTCCGGAATCGTCCAGTTCCAGGAAGAGACTTTAAGGTCGAATCTTAATGCGACAGTTGTCATGAAATAGTCTAAATTCTGGTAAATTAAAATTCCAAGTAAAACTAAGATAATCAGCCACAAAAGATATTTAATTGTTTTCATCCATCCACTCCATCTTCATAGTTTTGAATTGCAAACGATTATGTTTTGGTGATCATAGATTAAATTTTCTTTTTTTTCAATTCTTCTTTTAATAATAAACTTAAGCTTAAAACCTTAAATTTTCAGGCATAGTTTTTTAACTGTCCTGAGCTATAAAAAAACCGGATGAATCAGATTGACTTCACGGCTTTTTGAAAACAGGTTCCAATTCAGGTTTTCGGATTGAATCTGCTGCGGAACCTCGAAACAGGAAAAATGGAGATGGGGCGGTAACAAGGGGTTTTTATGGGTATCACCCACGCGTGCAACGATCTCTTTTTTTTGGATACTGTGGCCGGTTTTCAAACCTTTTTCAGGGATGATATGGGCATATATAAAAAGAATTCGACTATTGAAATGATTTGAATTTTTATGCTCGACAACAAGGGTTTTGCCTAAGAAATCGTCACAGATATTTACTATAATTCCGTCATCCATGGCCGGAACCTTAATGGAATCATCAAAGCATTGCATTTCATCAGGATACGTTCGGAAATAAGTAATATCCATTCCTTCATGGGCACAATGCCTGAATTTAAAATCTCCCCACCATTTATCCTTACTTGAAAAAAGCATCCCGCAATGAAACAGCCACTCTACTTTTTGACCCTTTCCCAGGTCATTGACATGGGAAAGGGTTTTAAGATAGTCAGAAAACAGACTCATTGTTTTTTGCGAAGCCGTTGCATGGAAAGCTTCACGCTCTGCTGGAGCCTTGATATGGATTCCGCCAGCACTGCCAGTTCATCTTTTGATCGAATTTCAATCAAGGCATCCAGATTACCAAGGCTGATCCGGTCTGTCATTTCGGACAGGTATTTAATATTGGCTGTCAATCTGCCACCGAAAATAAAAAGTATTATGGCAATAATAAGTATAATAACAGAAATCAGAATAGAATTTTTGACACTTTCAGCCTTTGCAATTGCCCGGCTTTCTTTTTCCAGGCGCTGCATGGGTTCGGTAAAGTCATCCATATAGGTGGTGCTGGCAATGTTAAACCGGGTCCCCTTGACATTAACGCAGGCCATATATTTATTTTTGAAAGATTTGTCTTTTTCTTGCCATTTATAGTACCCCTTTGACGGTTGTTCTTCTTTCACCGTTGTTAAAATATTCCAGAATCCGGAAAAATTTATACCTAAAGGTTTCTCAAGTTTGGCCATATCATCCAGTGCCGGAGCACAGATCTTGGGTCTGATATGAGCCCGGGTCCGCCATTTACCATCAGACTCTCTTCCATATAAGGCGGTATATCCCGTTTTCCCAACTTTTTGAACGGCAATTTTCCGGAACTTTTCATCACTCATAAATTCTTCTTTGGTAAGCTCCGGATGTGCTTCTATATACAGCTTTACCTGCTTTGCAACAGACCGGGCAGTGTTCATTATGTCATTTTCTGCCATTTCCTTGATAATCCGGGTTCCCTGTTCTCCAAACCGGTCTGCTGTTTTATTGAGTTGAAAAATCAAATAATAGGCTTGTGCGGCAAAGACGGCAATCAGGATAATCAAGAAGAAAAATAATTTAAACCGAATGCCGAATCCCTTGATTTTTGTTTCAGCGGTATCAGCCGCTTCATGATTGACTTTCGGTTGTGGGGCTGCCTGAGAAGAGGCATCAAAAATGACTTCGTCCTTGTGGATGGTTACAAAATTACTGCATTTCTTGCATTTAAATCTGACCGCAGGCGCGATTATTTTGTTTGGGTCAATCTCATAAACGGCACCACATTTATTACATGTTATTTTCATAATATTTCTCCTTTAGCAGGGAATCACCAAGGGAATTGTTCCCATTCCGTTTATTTTTTTGTCCGGTTCCCCACCCTCTCTATAATTTGGCGGGAATGCGGCATCCTCCTGGCTATTCGTCTTGTGTGGAGACATGTTTACCTTGCCTGGCGGCTGGATGGATGCGTCATCAAGGCAAATATCATCCACATCAACGATTATCGGCTCTGATGCTTCCATGGGAGGGGATAGTTCCTGAGCAGCAGAAAAAGAATTCATTCCAAACTCGCCGCCAGTGTCTTTTTCAATATTGGAATTATAACTTGAAAACGCTGTGGCGGCTACACTCTGGTGCTGATCAACAATCAATTGTTTTAAAG
>QMMT01000431.1 GCA_003647385.1 Deltaproteobacteria bacterium | reverse complement strand
GCTTTTGAGTAAATTGAGTTTGGTTCAGTTCAAGGGTTAATCGTTGTGCTGCAAAGGACGCTTTAATTTCTCCAAGCGATGTGTTTTCCTTAAATCCTGTATCGTTACTGCTTTTGTTGATTTGATTTGTTAAAATATCATTAAAAGAAGTGTCACCTTGTTGAGATGATTTTTTTTGTTTAATATCCGGTTCAACAGAGGATATTTTATTTATATTTGTTATTTTAGGGTTAATTTCATTCATAAAACCTCTATCGTGACAAAAAGTATTGCAAATCCAACAAAAATATTTCAAACTACTTTTTTTTAACAAATATACGGTTAGTATAATTGCAATGTCAAGAATAATTACGGAGCGGGTTTATGGCTGATGATATCTCTCAAAGCATGAAAGGTAAATTTTTACTGGCTATACCCGGGCTTCCTGACCCCAATTTTGCCCAGACCGTGACCTGCATGTGTGAACATAATGAATCCGGTGCCCTGGGATTCATTATCAATAAAGTACATCCGCTTCTGACAGGAAGGGAATTGTTTGAGGATTTAAAGATCGACTGTGATAAAAGTGTCGATAAACTGGAGATATACCTTGGTGGCCCGGTCCAGCCCAGCGGGGTGTTTGTTCTTCACGGCCCTCCCTTTGACTGGAATGAAAGTTTAAAAGTTACCGATTGGCTGGCTTTGAGTAATTCAAGAGATATTCTTGAGGCTGTTGCGCTTCAAAAAGGCCCTGAATCCTT
Source organism: Deltaproteobacteria bacterium (assembly GCA_003647385.1). Classification (GTDB taxonomy): domain Bacteria; phylum Desulfobacterota; class Desulfobacteria; order Desulfobacterales; family Desulfobacteraceae; genus Desulfobacula. The sequence goes on along the minus strand of QMMT01000431.1, from coordinate 2,465 downwards.
TAAAATTATACTGGGATGTGCCGGATGGGGACCCATGCAGCTGGATAATGAATTGAGTGATTCAGCCTGGCTCACCAGTCCGATTTCTCAAGAAATTCTTTTTTCCACTGGCACAGAATTAAAATATGAAAAAGCCATGATGATGATATAGTAATTTTTTGCCCGGCCAAAATGATGACAAACAAAACAACGCCATTCAATAAAATTGAAAAAATAATCAATGATACCTTAACCATTTTCAAGCTGGCCCAGGAAGTTCCGCAAATGAGCGACAGCTCATTTAATGAGTCTCAAAAAATCTGTCATAACATACCGGTGTGTATCCGTGAAGGTCGTTTGAAGATTGCGGTTGTCGGGGTCATTAAGTCAGGAAAAAGTACGCTGGTTAATTCTCTGGTCGGAAAGGAACTGGTGAAAAGAGGGGCGGGTGTTATGACCTCGATCACCACAAGAATTCAGAAAGGCACAAAGAATCAGGCTAATCTTTATTTTAAATCATGGGATGACATTAATTTTCAATTAAAAAATGCCTTGTTGCTTTTTCCCGATGATGGTTCATCAAAGGTTAATCATAATTTTGATATCAGACGAAAAAAAGACAGGAAATATTTAAAAAATGTATACCAGACGCTGAGTCAAGATTTCCCGGTTACAAAAGACGGCATACACCCTGAAACCCTATTGATCAGGCATGCGCTACACGGCTTTAATACCTGTAAGGATCTTGTCCAGGCTGATAGAGCCACTCTTAGTTTTGCATCAAAAGAGTTTGACAGACACAAGGCGTTTACATCTGATCCGAATATGGCTTTCTATATCAAAGATGTTTGTCTTGATGTATATGGCAAAGTGATTGATCCCAATATTGAAATTGCCGATTGCCAGGGTACGGATTCAACTGATCCGGCCTCGCTTTCTCAAGTTTTAACCTATCTTGAATCTTCAAATTTGATTGTCTATTGTATCAGTTCCCGAACCGGAGTACGACAGTCGGATATTACATTTTTAAAGCAGATTAAAAATTTAGGGCTGCTTGATAATATCCTTTTTGTTAATAATTGTGACTTAACCGAACATGAAAATTTTGATGACCTGATTAAAATTGAAACCAGTATTCGAGACACCCTTGAATTTTTAGAGATACAGCCTCAAATTTTTTCTTTTTCTTCGCTTTATAATCTTTTTGTAAAACTTGAATCAAAATTAAGAAAAAAAGATTTCAGCCGGCTTAAACTCTGGCAGGAAGAAAAGAAAATGGTTGAATACTGTAATATGAAAACAGATGAATTCAATTGCCTTTTTAAGAAGGCAATTAATAAAAAGCGGCATGAACTTTTAGTTTCAAATCATTTAAAGCGGCTTTTAGTTATGATCACTCAATTGGATCGACGGGCAAATGTTTTTCTTGATTTGCTTTCTTCTGACAAATTAAAAGAAGAAAAGGCCTTCAGGAACTTGAGGCACCTGCATCAAAATGCGTCCCGGTTAGAATCCATTGTGGCAAATTCTATACAGGGCGCTGTCAGCGGTTTAAAAGATGAGATAGAATCAAATATCAAAGCTACTTTTGTTCAGGACGAGAAGGCTATCTTGAAAAAAGCCCAAAAGTATATTGGGACTATAAACCTTGATGTTGAACAATACAGGTCTGTGGCAAAAGAATCAGGGTTTAATCAGATTTTATATCTATTGTTTCAGGCGTTTAAACGTAAGCTGGATTTATATATTCTTGAGGCAGTTAACCCCGAATTAAAAAGATTCGTTGAGGTCCAGGAAGAAAGAATCATATCATATTTTCAGTCTTTATTTGATTCCTATCAGATTGATTTGTTTAAAGCCGATCAGTACTCACAATTTGATGATACATTAAAATTGACACAACAAAACGATTTTACAGCGTCTGTGGATATTAATAAAATAAAAAAAATACTGGGTCTTAAACTACCAGCCAGGATATTTGAGGCAAAATATACTCCCAGAATCAAGGCCAATATCATTACTGGCTTTTGCCTTCAGACCCTGTCACAGATAGTAACCTCAATATCCAAACGAAATTCTGTTGTTTCATTTTCCCCGGGGTTAAAAAAAGCAGCTGAAAAGATTAAAAAAGAAAATCAAAAGATTTTAAAAGATCAATTCAAACAATATAAAATAAGCCTGCAGACAAACTATTTTTTACCATTAATTGAGGCTGCTACAAGGGATTTTAAAGAAAAAATAAGTGAGCGCTTCAACCGGTATAACACTTTCAAAGAAGAGATTGAACACCTTTTTTCTCTAAAGCACTCTGAAAAAAAAGATCAAAAAAAGAAAGTACATACCATAAAGCAGGCAATTGCAAGTGTTGCTGACGAGATCATATCATACTCTGAAATATCATGGGAAAAAGGTTAAAAAAACAATCGATGGATTTTAAGAATAGTCCTTTTTTTTGATTTTTTGTGTTATGCAGTCAGATAATTGAT
>QMMT01000430.1 GCA_003647385.1 Deltaproteobacteria bacterium | reverse complement strand
GATGCCGGGCAGCGAAATGCTGTGTTTCAAAAACTTGAAAAAAAGCTGGTAAAAGAGCAGAAAAATAAATTAGAAACACTGCGCCAGGTTCATTTCAGGCCACAAACCTGCCGGTTGCAAAGCCAGCTTGTTGACGCACTGGTCAAAGAGAAATTTGTCCAGGTTACTACACCCACAATCATGTCCAAAGGGTTGCTGGCTAAAATGTCTATAACCGACGATCATCCCCTTAATTCACAGATCTTCTGGCTGGAGAAAAATAAATGCCTGCGCCCCATGCTGGCTCCCCACCTCTATTATGTTGTCAAGGATCTTTTAAGATTATGGGAAAAGCCAATACGGATTTTTGAAATAGGCTCATGTTTTAGAAAAGAATCTGAAGGCGCCCGCCATTCAAATGAATTTACAATGCTCAACCTTTGTGAGTTTGGCCTGCCGAGCCAGGACAGGGAGAAAAGGTTAAACTATCTTGCATCTTTGATTATGGAAGTTGCAGGTATTGACGAATATGCTCTGGAATCTGAAACATCTACAGTATATGGATCTACCATTGATGTACTCGCCCCGGGAGATCTGGAGCTGGGTTCCGGTGCCATGGGACCGCATCATCTGGATGAAGCCTGGAAGATAAGTGAAACATGGGTGGGGATAGGATTTGGTATTGAACGATTGTTAATGGCAAAGGAAAAAACAGATCATCTGGGCAAATTTTCTCGGAGCCTCTCATATCTGGATGGCATAAGGCTTAATCTTTAGGAATAAAGGGAAAATTGATGTTTGCTGCTGTTATCGGAGGAGGGCTTCAGGGTGTGGAAGCGGTCTATCTGGCAAAAAAAGCCGGGTGGGATGTCCTCTTAATTGATAAAGATCACGATATTCCAGCTCTAGGGTTGTGCGATAGATTTGTTCAAACTGATGTACAAATAGTTAAAGACCTTGATCCGATCTTTGCCAAGGTCGATATCGTTATACCGGCTCTGGAGAATGATGGAGCTTTAAACAGGCTTTGTGAGTGGAAATGCCAATCTATTTTAACGATTCCCTTTGCGTTTGACTGGAAGGCATACCAGATTTCTTCTTCTAAAATCCGTTCGAATAATTTGTTTGCCGATCTTAAGATCCCAAGACCTTTGCCCTGGCCTGCGTGTGAGTTCCCCATCATTGTAAAGCCAAGTTCCGGAAGCGGCAGTAAAGATATGATGATTTTTAATAGCCCTGATGCACTGAATAAATTTGCTGAAATGAATAAATTTGTAGAAATGAACAAATTTTATCAGGCAGGCAAATGGGTGATTCAAGAATATATATCCGGGCCTTCTTATTCTCTGGAAATCATTGGCAGGCCTGACCATTATCAAACGTTTCAAGTAACCGGACTTGAAATGGATGCAGGGTATGACTGCAAAAGAGTCATTGCTCCGATACTGCTTGAAGAAAATAAAATAAGTGAACTGGAAATGCTTACCCAGAAAATTGCCCATGCCATTAACCTGACAGGAATTATGGATGTTGAGGTTATTTTTCATAATGGTCAATTAAAAGTTCTTGAAATAGATGCCAGACTGCCAAGTCAGACTCCTATGGCAGTTTACCATTCAACCGGTATCAATATGGTTGAACGACTGGCAGATCTGTTTTTAAATACGCCTCAAAAAGAAGATACAGGCAGAATCAATAAAGCAAAATATGTGATACTGGAACATATCCGGGTAACTCCGAAGGGTATTTATGTCGAAGGTGAGCATATTATGAAAGATCATGGTATACCTTTGCATGTCGAAGAGAATTTTTTCGGAGCTTGTGAGGCTATTACAAATTATGAAAAAGGCCGTAATGAATGGGTGGCAACCCTTGTAATATCAGCAAAAACGCCGGAAGATGCTTTTGCCGAAAGTCAAAACGTTATCACTGCAATAAGAAATTATTTCAATATCGAAAAAATAGTAGATATCAATCCCTATTAAACGTGTATACAGCTATCTATCAATTGTTTTACAGTCGCTGGATGATGTATAAAAACGTGGGAAATCGGCTCAGAGATTTGAGTTTATAAAAATCATAGAGGACCTGCCGGGACGGACTGCCGAATTTCAGTGGAGACAGATAAATACACCCTTTTGGTTTTGTCCTGGTAACACTTTCTCTGATAAGGGCCATTAAGGCAGTATAGTGAGCATCTGAAAGCGTTTCATCCATGACAAAATTGCAACTGATTTCTATATTTGGACTTGTATCATTTATGACCTGTATTTTTTCAAAGGCATGGCCCACTTTTTCAATTGCCAATGGCTTGCCAAGAAGGTCCAAGGTTGTCTGATCATATGATTCCAGCCCGATGTTGATAAAAGTTTGAAAGCCAAGATCATTTAAGGCAGCAAAAAAAGAGGTGTCCTTTTTTAAAAAAGAGTCAACACTTCCAAACATGAAAAGATATTTTTTTTTCATATAGGACGCTTGAAACTCAAAAGTATCCCGGGCCTGTTGTGCTGTTTTAAGAATCAGTTCGCTAGAAGCATTTAATGCATCATGCTCACCTAAAAACAAGGCATTAAAATTAATAATGTCTTTGCCATACAATTGTTTGAGCTGTTTTATCTGAAGATGAATATTTTGCTTTGAGCGAACAGAGAATTTTTTTTTGTTTTTTATTTTGCAGAATTGGCATTTATACAGACATCCATCAGAAATATTTACGGGGATAATATTATAGTCAACGTGGCGGGCATCCGGCGGCATCACCGTCACCCTTGATCCGGATATATCAAACAGATTTTGTGCTTTTTTTTTCAGGCCTTTTGGTGTTTGTTGCTTTATGGCCCCAATCCATTTGGAAAACAGTCCCGGCATGTCTGTATCCGGCAGCTGCGATACAATCTGGTACCAGTTGTTGGCGATTCTGTCTATTTCATTTTCCTTAAACGGCTTGCCGCCGAGCAGGGAATTTGTCGGATACGTAAGGTTAGGCAGATAATATTCGCCTAAGGCCTCATATACCCCGGAATATCCTCCGGTGGAATAATAAACCCAGTCATTTCCAATGGTTCGCTTGAGCCATTCGGATGGATGAATCCAGGATCTTTTCTTTGATTTTGCGTGTCTGATCTCATGGTTGAGATTGAATTCAAAAACATAGTCACAGGTTTCAAACCTTGAAAAGAGACCATATTTTACAGGATAACTGACCTTTGTATACTCATTGTTCCCG
>QMMT01000429.1 GCA_003647385.1 Deltaproteobacteria bacterium | reverse complement strand
CTTTCCCAGGCTGTCAGCCAATTGGAATTGGAAGAAAATTCTTTGACGATAAAAATAACCGATGAATTATCCAGAATCCAGGTGAATGCATTAATTTTGGAATTTCCCGGGAATGAGTTAAACCCTGATCAATTCAGGATATGGGAGAATCTTTTAAGGCTCAGGTTTTCAGATGATAAGGCAGTGGATGAAAGAGATCCTGCTGAAATTATTAATTCAATGAAAGACTGGCTGGATTCCGAAGATGACGATGCCATCAGTGGAATTTCAGGGGCGGAATCAGATTATTATCTGGATCTTGATCCGCCATATACCTGCACCAACGGACCCTTTAATCATATTGACGAATTATTCAGCGTTAAAGGGATTTCAAAAGATCTGTTAAAAAATGAAAATCTGGATGATCCGGATGAAATTGATGAGGAGGTTGTGGCAGTTGAGATAGGTGATATTTTTACCGTCTACGGCCTTGGCAGTGAAAAAACTGAAAATGGTGGTTACAGATATCCCGGGAAGGTGAATATCAATACTGCCGATGTTGAAGTTCTGGCCGCACTCCTTCCGGAAGGAATGGAAGATCTGGCTTATGATCTTGTCGATTATCGAGGACAAAAGAGCGAAGAAGGGGATGTTTTTGTGTACCCACTTGACAAAGGGTGGTATAAACAGGTTATAGAATTGTCTGAAAAGGAACAAAAGCGGTTTGATCGTGTAATAACCTATTCAAGCAATATCTTTAAAGTGGACTGCACAGCACAAGAAAATGATGCAAGCGTAACTTTGGTTGCGTTTTTGAAAAGAGAAAAGCATAAAGAATCTGGAAAGTGGATGTGTCGGACCATCCAGATGGAAAGGAAATAATTGATGGCAGGTTCTTTTTTACGTCTTGAAATTGATACTTCAGGCATAAAAGCCATGATTGTTGAGCAAGGCTATAAAAAGGTTTTTATTAAGGACGACTGTCATGTCCTGTTTGAAGACCTGCCGGATTCAGAGGAGAATGATATAGATCCTTTTGATGTCGGTATGGATGTTGTGGCACAACTGCTGGATCTTAAAACCTGTTCAACAGCCATTATTTTTGTATCACCGTTCCAAGTCTGTTTTAGAAATATTGATCTTCCTTTCAGTACCGAAAAAAAGTAAAACAAGTTCTGCCGTTTGAACTTGAAGCCCTGCTGCCGGGTATCAATGAAACCTATATTTCAGATTTCCATATGCTTTCTGGTTCCAGTGAATCAAATCTTATTTTAAGCGCATCCATTCTTGAATCTCAGGTTGAAAAATATTTTTTAAAACTGGGCAGTTTCGAAATCAGGCCACGGGTGATTACGCCGAATGGATATGTGGCGGCAGTTGGATTTTTATCAGAACGAAAAGATATTACAAACTTTGCTTTTCTTCATATCACGAATTGTGAGATTACGCTTGTGCTGGTAAATAATCGAAGGCCCTGTACCGTGCGTGCTTTTATGGCTTCAGGCATCTCACCTGAAGATCTTGCCATTTCAGTTAAACAGACCATTATCGGTTTTAATCAGAGAACAGGAAATGATATTTTTTTTGATATTTTTGTCAGCTGCGATGAGCACAATTTTAAAACAGATCGTATCTATACTGCCCTGGAAAAGACTCTGGAATACCAGTCCAAATTAAGATCAGCCGAACAGGGTATTCAAAAGGCACTGACACAGGAAAAAATAAATTCCAATGCAGTGTTGCAAAATATTTCACCGGATAAAACAATGAAATATCTGTTTAATTTCTGCAAAGGCAAGTATGGTACAAGTTCTTTTTTTAAAACATATTTTTCAAATATTGCAGCCGGTGTTGTCCTTTTATTATGTATGCTTTCCTTATTATTGCTGACGACAGGCTTTGATAACTCAAATCTGGATAAAAAAATAGCAGTCATTGATGACAAGGCACTTTTCATTTTCAAGGCAACTTTTCCTGATAAAAAAAAGGTTCAGGACCCCTATCTTCAGATGAAGGCGAATGTTCAGGCAGCAATTAAAAAGCCAGGAACATCAGGAGTTATTGATAAATCAATTAAAAATTCAGATGTTAAAGTCGTGGCAGTTATGAGTGAAGTCTCCAGGAAAATTACTTCTTCAGTCGATATGGAAATATCAAGATTTTTATTTAATAACGGGCGCCTGGTCCTGTCGGGATCAACCGAAAACTTTAATAACGTGGACAGTATAAAAAGCAAAATAGAGTCATCAGATTTATTTGATAAGGTCAGTATCAGCAGTGCGGCAGCCGATAAAAAAGGGGACAGGGTAAACTTTAAATTTATTATTGAAATGTAAAGTGAATTATAATGATCGATTTTTCTAAACGAGAAAAAAATATTTTAATATTCGGGATTACTTTCCTGGTTCTGTTTTTTGGTTTTCAACTGGGGGTTGCCCCTGTTTTTGAGAAAAGGCAGACCCTGAAACGAATATTAATTGAAAAGCAAGCTGCTTTAAAAGAAATGGTTGTGCTTCAGCAGCAATTTTTGGCTGTTTCAAATAATTTTGACGCAAAAACTAAAGATTTAGCCAACCGAAAAAAAGATTTCTCTTTGTTTTCCTTTTTGGATTTCCAGGCACAGCAAAGCGGTGTAAAAGAGAATGTGACCTATATGAAGCCGTTTACAAAAAAACTTGATAAATCTTTGTATACACTTGCGACAGTTAAGGTCAAACTCAAGGAAGTCTATTTAAAAGAGCTGGTTGATTTTCTTTATCATATTGAGGCGTCGAAAAACGCCGTTACCATTTCCTCTCTGTCTTTGACAAAGGCAGGAAAAGAAAAAGTAAAACTCGATGCGGTTATTGAAACAGAGACACTGCTGCTAAAGGACAAGGCATAACATGAAGTTAAAACCGATTTTGCTTTACATCCTTTTTTTTATTATCGCAGTTGTGCTTTTCCTTTTCCTTTTATTTCCCGAAAGAGAAGTTGCCGGATCACTTTCCCGCTTGTTGACAAATTTAAATTCAAATGTGCAGGTCAGCATTGATAAAGTAAAGCTAAGGCCTCCTTTTAAATTATCGTTTAAAAACACAAAAATATTGACAAATCAGACCACTGAAATCGTAACCGAGTCTTTTGATGTATTTTTAGGACCGGCCGTTTTTTTTAACACAGAAAAACCTTTGTCGTTTCAGTCCGATTTTCACCAGGGATCTGTAAAAGGCAGCCTGAAGTTGAATCGTAT
>QMMT01000428.1 GCA_003647385.1 Deltaproteobacteria bacterium | reverse complement strand
GTACGGCCCTTGCCAAATTGCTTGCAGATAAAGGTTTTGTTCTGGACCTTTGGGTGTTTGAATCTGAAGTAAAAGAGCAGATTGAAAAGGACAGGGAAAATAAGGTTTTTCTTTCCAATATAAAATTGCCGGATAATATTATTCCAACCAATGATCTTAAAATCGCTGTAAAAGAAAAAGATCTGGTACTTGTAGTCGTACCATCCCACTGCATGCGTGATGTAGCAGACCGGATGAAAAATTTCATCAGCCCCGGAACAATCGTTGTGACAGCATCAAAGGGAATTGAGAATAAGACGCATATGACCATGACTCAGATTCTTGAAGAAAAAATCGATTTTCTTCCCAAAGAAAATTTTGCTGTACTTTCAGGTCCAAGCTTTGCCAAGGAAGTTGCCAATAAAGTTCCGACTGTTGTTGCGGCTGCATCAACCAGCCGGGATGTATCCGAGTATGTCCAGAAAATATTTTCCTGCCCGACTTTCAGAGTATATATTAATGATGACCCCGTCGGGACCCAGATCGGCGGTGCCATGAAAAATGTGCTGGCCATCGCCGCCGGTATTTGTGATGGTATGAAAATGGGTCTTAATCCCAGGGCGGCACTGATTACCCGGGGGCTTACCGAAATGAACCGGCTGGGAACACGGCTGGGAGCTGATCCTCTTACCCTGGCAGGTCTTGCAGGTGTTGGAGACTTGTTATTGACCTGTACGGGCGACTTAAGCCGTAACTATACAGTGGGCAAGCAGATCGGGGAAGGCAAAAAACTGGATGAGATCATTTCCGAGATGAGAATGGTTGCCGAAGGGGTTAAGACAACAAGATCCGTATATAACCTGTCAAAAAAACTGGGTGTTGATCTTCCCATTTGTAATGAGGTTTATTCAGTCCTTTTTGAAGGCCTTTCTGTTGAAGAAACGGTTGAACATTTAATGAATCGATCCTTAAAACATGAACTGGACGGGGTTCGGGATAGTTAGTGCCTGAAGGGAAATTGCTAATTTATCTTCAGGCAGCTTAAGCGCTATCCCTAAGCTGCCTGAAAAGATAATATGGTGATGAGCTCTTAGTGATCACGAATTGACCGGTCCACACTTTTGGGAACGCCTTCATGGGGTGTCCATTTGTTTGAACTGTAGGTATCTTCCCCCCTCATGTTTTTAAGAATTTCAATGCTTGTTTTATAGCCTTTGTACATCCGGCACATATCCATGGCCATGCCGCATATCAAAGCCACAGCCTGGATAACCGTTATGTCATTATGAGAAAATTCCCAGGGTTTTGCTGTATAGACACGAAGTGCACCCAGGATTTTGTCATGGCTGATAATGGGAACACCTAACAAAGAGGCGATGCCTTCTTTTCTAGCTTCTTCCGGGTATTCAATTCTCGGATCGTCCGTTACATCATAAATGGCAATGGGGATGGCGTCTTTTGCTTCCCTGATGGTCTGCATGAAATGGATTGGCCCCTTGTTCAGGTAGTTGGAACTCAAACCGTGTGATGCAACAAGTCCCAGTTCACGGGTCTCTCTGTTTACTAAAAAGATTGAGCAGCCTTTTGCCGCAAATGCTGTTTTAACACTCTCTGCCGTCATAAGGGCCACTTCTTCCGGATCTTTACATTGAGAAATGGCAGTTGTCAGCCGGGTAATCGTGTCATAATAAATGGTATGATTTTCCATAAATGCCTCCCTCCCTTTTGGATTATAAATTAGCACCCCGATGAGTATTGTGGTGCTGGCAAAACAAAATAAGAGCTTTGAAAAAGAAATGTAAAAGCAAAAGAAGTTGAATGATACAGAGGAACTCAAATTAACCTGAAGATCACACATAAGATGAAGGTCACACGTCAAAAGAGTTTAGCAGTCTGTAAGCGTAAATCAACTATATACGAATCAAATGAATCCGTCAAAGGCTTTTAAATTTTACAGGGCTTTTAAAATTTCACTGCAGGCTTGTCGGGTGCCACTCTGGTTTGAGGTAAGATATTTTCGTGCCAGATGTTTTCGATCTGATTTGGATACAGGGTTTTCAAGGATTTTAAGAATTGTTTCAGCAATCGCTTTCCAATTGTCTTTTTTGATGACAATCCCTTTTTTAAAGATATCATTCGTTGCCCAGGTAAAATCATCATAATAGGGGCCTGTGATAGTGACGGCTCCCTGAATGGCCGGTTCAATGAAATTTTGTCCGCCCAGCGGTTTTAAGCTTCCGCCGACAAAGACCACAGAGGCAAAATTATAAGCGGTTTTAAGTTCTCCGAATGTATCCCATAAAATGATTCCAGGAGTGGTCAGGGAAGATTGTATCCCGGACTTCAATTTAAATGGTAATCCATGGGAGGTAAGATGCCTTTCCCAGGCACTTAACCTGTGCATGTGTCGGGGGAATAAGGCCACAACCTGGTCTGGAAATAGTGTTAAAATATCTTTTAATATATGAACAATATCCTTTTCCTCCTGCTTTCGGACCGATGCCAGAATGGTCAACGGCAAGGTTTGAGGAAGAATCTGTTTTATTTGATTCAGGGTGTCGGCATCAGGGCTGTCTGTTTCAATAGATTCAAATTTGATATTCGGCATGGTTTTAACGGCTGTTGTTTTAAAAATTTGTTTATACCTTTTGGCATCCTGATCTGAAGTGGCAAGAATGATATCCGGTGTCAGGTGTTTCCATAAAAAAATTGTTTTTTGATATCGGCTGAAACTTTTTTTGGAAAGCCTTGCGTTTATGATAAAAATTTTGGTCTGGTTTTCTTTCAGGTAAAAGAGCAGGGCAGGCCAGATTTCTGTTTCAAGCAACACCATAACGCCTGGATTGATAATTTCTACGGCTTTTTTAATGGTTGCAGGCATATCAAAAGGAAACCACTCTATCTTTAGTTTTATCAATTTATTGATATCCTGTCGGTTTAACAAAGGTTTTAAAATATCAACCCCCTGGGATGTTGTGGAGGTAACAAGGACCGTTGTTTCTGTTTTTGGTTTAAGTTTTTTTAAAATGGCGACGGCAAGGTAAGCTTCGCCTGCTGAAGCTGCCTGAATCCATATGTCAGCCTTTGAAAGGTGGAAACAAGAGATCCGTTTTTGAAATCCAAATTTCAGGCGTTTGTTTTTTGCAAGAAAAGGAAGGCTTAAGCGCCAGAGCATATTGTAAAGTTTAAAAAAATTGAGTATAAAGGCATTCTTTGTCATAAGGATATATGC
>QMMT01000427.1 GCA_003647385.1 Deltaproteobacteria bacterium | reverse complement strand
CCCCGGCCCATGATCCCAATGATTTTAATCTGGGAGAAAAACATGGTCTTGAAAAATTAAAGGTTATTGATGACGACGGCCTGATGCTTGAAGGTGCAGGGCAGTTTGAAGGCCTGGATCGGTTTGAGTGCAGGAATAAGGCTGTCGAAGCCCTTAGCGAGCAGGGATTGCTGGTAAAAAAAGAACCCTTAAAACATAGCGTGGGCAATTGTTACCGGTGCAGGACGGTTGTGGAACCCTGTATTTCAAAACAATGGTTTGTTAAAGTCGCCCCCCTTGCAAAAAAAGCATCTGATGCTGTCCGCAGTGGCAGAACCCGGATTATTCCTGATAATTGGTCCAAAACTTATTTTGAATGGATGGATAATATCAGGGACTGGTGTATCTCAAGGCAGATCTGGTGGGGGCACAGAATACCGGTCTGGCAATGTTCGGACTGTAAAGAGGTGATTGTTGAAGAGATTGATCCAACAAAGTGCCCTGCCTGCGGATCAAAAAGAATCGTCCAGGAGACGGATGTGCTGGACACCTGGTTTTCAAGCGCTCTCTGGCCGTTTTCAACCATGGGATGGCCGGAAAATACAGATCTTTTAAAAACATTTTATCCCACCAATGTTTTGGTAACCGGTTTTGATATTCTTTTTTTCTGGGTTGCCAGAATGATGATGATGGGCACCCATTTTATGGATGAGGTGCCGTTTAATGATGTCTATATTCATGCGCTTGTCAGGGATGAGCATGGAAAAAAGATGAGCAAATCAAAGGGAAATGTTATTGATCCGTTAAAGGTAATTGATGAATATGGTGCGGATGCTTTCAGGTTTACCCTGGCGGCTTTTGCAGCCCAGGGGCGTGATGTAAAAATGTCTGAATCACGGGTGGAAGGATACCGGCATTTTGTCAACAAACTTTGGAATGCATCACGATTCTCTCTTATGCACATTACAGCAAATGATACAGCCATTGATTATGAAAAGCTGAATCTTGCTGAAAAATGGATTCTTTCACGATCTGCTCACACGGCTTTTATTGTAAAAGAAGGCATTGAAAACTATAGGTTTAATGAAGCAGCCTCAGCAGCTTACCAGTTTGTATGGCATGAATTCTGTGACTGGTTCCTTGAAACTGCCAAACCGGCGCTTTATGAAAAAGAGGGTATTCAAAGAAGGGAGTGTGCCAGAAGTGTTCTCTCAAAAATCATGGAAAATATTCTGATTATACTTCACCCGTTTACGCCCTTTGTTACAGAAGAGATATACAGTATCCTGCCGACAACGAATGGGTCGGTTATGGAAGCATCCTTTCCCTATAACGAAACAGAATATAAAACCAACAGGGATAAGACAGTTGAAAAGGATATGGAATTTATATTCGGCCTGATTTCAGGCATAAGAAATATTAGAAGTGAGATGAATATCCAGCCGTCCATGAAAATTAAAGTGCTGGCATATACAGCAGACGAAAAGGAAAAAATTCTTATTGCAGAAAACAAATCCATTATTGTAAACCTTGCAGCGCTTGAAAGTTTTTATTTCTGTGATGCAGACAATATCCCTTCCTCCAGTGCCTCTTCCGTCACAAAAGATACCACATGTTTTGTCTTGCTTGAGGGTGTTATTGACTTTGATAAAGAGATTAAACGACTTGAAAAAGAACTGGATAAAAATACCAAAGAGCTGTTGGGGATTCAAAAAAGACTTCACAATGAAAGTTTTCTTGAAAAAGCACCGGAAAAAGTGATTGAAAAAGTTAAATCGCAGCATACAGAGCTTGAAGAAAAGAATACCAAACTCAAGGAAAATCTTGAAAGAATACTTAAAATGAAGTGATCAATCATGAATACATTAGATACGATAATCAAATTTGCCCTTTTTGAAGATTCAGGATTAGGGGACATCACAACAGAAAGTATTTTGTCTGAAAGCTTTGCAGGCAAAGGCGTGATAGTTGCTAAAGAGCCATTTGTCCTTGCCGGATCTGAGGTGGCAAAAAGGGTTTTTAAACTCTTAGATCCAAAGTGTGAAGTCAACTCTTTGTTTTCAGATGGTGATCATATCGGGAAAGGAGAGATTTTTTTTAAGGTTAAAGCAGATCTGTTATCTCTTTTAAAAGGGGAGCGGGTGGCCTTGAATTTTTTGCAGCGGCTCTCTGGAATTGCAACATTGACCCGTTCCTATGTGGAAGAACTGGCATTCCCAAATGTCCGTCTGACCGATACAAGAAAAACCACTCCCGGGTTGCGAAGCCTTGAAAAAGAAGCGGTCAGGGCAGGAGGGGCATATAATCATCGCATGTCTTTATATGATGGTATCTTAATCAAGGATAATCATATTGCAGTTGCAGGTTCCATAGAAAATGCTGTGAAGGCTGTTAAAAACAGGATTTCCCATTTGATGAAAATTGAAGTTGAAGTGACGAGTTTTGACGAGGTTAAAGAGGCAACTGATGCAGGAGCAGAGGTTATTATGCTGGATAATATGACCCATGACCAGATGGCCGACGCGGTTAAATATATTAATGGCAGGGCAGTTGTTGAAGCTTCCGGGAATGTCTCTTTTGAAACACTGAACAAAATTGCTGCTACGGGAGTAGATGTGATTTCCTGCGGCGCACTCACCCATCAGGCAAGATCTGTGGATATCAGTATGCGAATCAACTATGATTCGTGAATTATTAAAATTTAATCTTTAGAAAGAATATAGGTTAATTTATTCCGGCCGCTTTCTTTTGATTTATACATGGCTTTGTCTGCCCGGCCGATAAATGATCTGAAATCTTCTCCTTCCACAAGCTCTGTGGCACCGATACTGATAGTGACGGATGTTTTGGTGTCCTTTTCCGGTGTGAAAATTTGAGCGCCGATGTTATCTTTTATCCTTGCTCCCACAACACAGGCTTTTTGAATTTTGGTTTCCGGCAAAAGGATAGCAAATTCTTCTCCGCCATAGCGATAGGCCGAATCCATGGATCTCATACAGGCTTTAATCGTTTTTCCAATCCGCATAAGAACTTTATCCCCTTCAAGATGGCCCCAGGAGTCATTGTAGTCTTTAAAAAAATCAATATCCAGAATCAGTAAAGACAGGGGACGTGAATATCGTTTGTAGCGGTTGATTTCGGTTTTTATCTGGGAAAAAAAGTGTCGTGAGTTGTAAAGTTCAGTCAATGCGTCGGTAATGGCAAGTTTGTTGAGTTCTTTTAACATTTTGGTGCGTTCTTTTTT
>QMMT01000426.1 GCA_003647385.1 Deltaproteobacteria bacterium | reverse complement strand
GCAGCATGATATCCACAACCATTGCATCATAGGGTTCTTCAAATGTCTTTTCAATCCCGTCGGTTCCCGTCGCCGCATGATCAACGGCAAACCCGGAAGACTTAAGACCCTTTAGAATGAATTGTGCAATTTTCAAATCATCTTCAACAACAAGGATTCTCATTAAAATACTCCCGTTCATCTTTTCTTAATTTCAAAGGTATTATAATATTTTGACGGAACAAATCAATGGCATATAATAGAACACTACTTTAAATTTAAAATTTTTTCTTGTTTTCGGCCATAAAATAAACAATATTATAAACATGAAAAATAACTTTGTAAGCGAAAAAACCATTGGCGACAGTATTTCGTTAGAAATTCTTACTTCAAGCATTAAACTTCCCCCTCTTCCCATTAATGGAGCAAAGCTTCTTAAGATGGCTCAACAGCCTATTGATAAAATAGATGTGGCATCTTTTGCCAAGCTTGTTGAAGTCGATCCAGGTCTTTTTGCCAGTGTTCTGCAATTAGCCAATTCACCTTACTACAGTGGTGTGGAGAAAATCATCAGCCTTAGATCAGCTATTGCTCGTATCGGACTGCAAGAGACCATAAATTCAATCTGTCTGTATTTTTTCCAGAAAACCCTTCCCCAATTTACTGACATAGAAGGATTTTCATCCAAAGAACATTGGGCATATTCCTGGGCCTGTGCCACGGCAAACAGACGTCTTGGCCATCCTAATCTAGAGATGAGTATTTTGCCGGGAGAACTTTATATAGCCGGACTACTCCATGGTATGGGAAAACTTCTGATCGCTATTCATCATCCGAATAAATTCTCTGAATGTATAAAAAAAGCCGGAGATTTAAAACTACCGCTGTACAAAATAGAGCAGGATGTGTTTGGAACTACAGATGCTTTCGTGGCATCCAAGATTATGGAAGCCTGGCATCTTCCTGCTAATATCTGTGCGGCTGTTGCTTTTTATCAGATGCCTGAATCTGCACCAGATCAATACCGAGATATCGCGGGATTGACTCAGTTGGCTTATTATATTACTGCCGCATCTAAAATTGGAACCAGTGGCGATGGTGATTTAATTGATCTTTCTTCCTTGTATATTTTTCAACAATCCAATTTACAAATTTCAAAAAAAGAGATCCGGGAAAAGCTAATCCAGGAGATATTACAATCCTTAGAAAAAAAGTCTGAAAGCATGTCTGGCGTTTCTTCTACACCTCAATCCCAACCCGAAATGGGAGATGCCTATGAGAACGAAATATCAGCTAAAGCCTCTTCCCTGGCACCTAAGACAAACAAAAAAGGCTTGTTTACAAGAATCAGGTCCCTGTTTAGTTGAAAATAAACATGAAATATAACTGGTGGATTTTTCAGGTCGTCATGATGCTTATATCAGTCTTTTTTTTAATATTTGGGATTGATTTGATCATAGGCGCCTATTCTTTGGGTGATCCTTTCAGCTTTATTATGACATTTTTTGCAGCAAGTTTTGTTATTTTGATTAGTTTGACGTTAATGATTAGTTTTATGATCAAAATGTTCAGGGTTTATCGCCAGATTAAAATTCAGGCGAACCAGCCCACCAATAATAGTGAATCATGAGTCTTATTTTCAGCCTTAAAAATGTATCTAAGACCTATGGTGACGATACTCTTTTCAGTGATCTTTCCATAGACTTTAAATTAAATGAACAGCTCGGGCTTATTGGAATGAACGGCTCGGGAAAATCCACCTTTTTAAAACTCATTGCAAGTATTATTCAACCCGATACTGGCGAATTGATAGCCAAATCCGGTTTGCGGTTTATATACCTTGCCCAGGAAGATCGTCTTAATCCTGATCAAACTGTTGAACAAGTTCTATATGATACTACAAAGAAAAATCCTTTTGATGATAAAGAAAGACATAGAATTGTTCAAAGAGCATTGGGTAAAGGTGGATTTGCAGATACAACTATGCTGTCAAAAAACTTGTCCGGCGGGTGGAAAAAAAAATTAGCAATTACCAGGGCACTTTGTTTTAAACCTGATATTCTTTTATTGGACGAACCCACCAACCATTTGGATATTAATGGTATTTTGTGGCTTGAAGACATTTTAAAAGCTGCTGATTTCTCATTTATTGTTGTCAGTCATGATCGTGCCTTTCTGGAAAATGTCTGTTTTAATATTATGGAAATAGGAAAATACTATCCCACTGGATTTTTTAAAATTAAAGGTCAGTATAAAAAGTTTGAGAAAGAGAGAAATAATTTTCTAACAGCCCAGAAAAAAATGCAGGCCTCTTTATCCAGTAAAATGAGAAGAGAGGATGAATGGCTAAGGCAGGGGGCAAAGGCAAGGACGACAAAAGCAAAATACCGGATAGAACAGGCCCAAAAACTTCGAATGGAGCTTTATTCTCTCAAAGACAGGAACAAAAAAACCATCTCCCTGGATATTGATTTTCATTCGACGGGCAGGAAGACCAAAAAACTTCTGCGGGCGTACCATCTTAAAAAGGAGATTAAAGGGAATAAATTGTTTTCTGATATTACCTTTGAAATCGGCCCTGGGTTTTGCCTGGGTGTTGTGGGAGAAAACGGGAGTGGAAAGTCTACTTTTTTATCAATTCTTGAAAAAAAGATTCTTCCGGATGAAGGTAAAATCCAATGGGCAGAAAATTTGAAAATAGCCGTCTTTGACCAAAACCGTTCAAAGCTAAACCCTGAACTGACATTAAAGCAAGCCCTAAACCCGGGTGGTGGAGACAGTGTGAATTATAAAGGTCGATCCATCCATGTCGTGACCTGGGCGAAACGGTTCCTGTTCATGCCGGATCAACTTGATATGTCGGTTAAAAGGCTTTCAGGCGGTGAAAAGGCAAGAATTATCATCGCTAATATAATGCTGGAACCTTGTGATATTATTCTTTTGGATGAACCCACTAATGATCTTGATATTCTTTCTTTAGAAATTCTTGAGGAAAGTATAAAACAATTTCCCGGAGCTGTTATCATTGTTTCCCACGATCGTTATCTTATGAACAACGTCTGTCATAAAATTTTATATCTTGATCCAGGTTCAGAAGCAAAATTTTTTAAAGATTTTGATCAGATTCTAACTTACCGCCAAACTCTGAAAAAAAAACCAAAAAAGGAAAAAAAATCACAAAAAAATAAAATTGATAACAAAAAAACACGATCAACTCTTACTTTTTCCTATAAGGATAAATATGAATTAGATCATAT
>QMMT01000425.1 GCA_003647385.1 Deltaproteobacteria bacterium | reverse complement strand
ATATTGGGATATTAATTCATTCCGCGTTACGAGTGTTAGTTTTTCATAAACAGCCTGGGCAATCAATATCCGATCAAAAGGGTCTTTATGAATATCAGGTAGCTTTCCTGCGAGTTGTGCATGGCGCAGGCTAATGGGAAGAGGGGTAAACCGATGCAGATTGATCTCTTCAAGCAAATTATCCGGAGCTTCAAGCTTACCCATATTCATTTTGATGCCGATTTCCCATACTGAAGCCGCGCTTACAAAAACAATATTATCTGCATTAATAATGTTAGCTGCAGCTTTATCGGAGAGTGTGGGATTATTTTCCAAAGCCCATATTAAAACGTGAGTATCAAGAAGGATGTTCATATCTAATCCTGAAAAATTGATGTGCGGTAAAAGCTGTCGGAAATCTCCTTGTCTATTTTATGAAAGTCATCAGAAATTTTCACCTTGCCTTCCCAGCTTCCACCAAGACGACGGGGAGAAGGATTTTTTTTATAAGCAGAAAGAACAGCAACTGGTTTTCCGGCTTTACCTATAATCACAGGTTTATCCGTTTCCTGCACCATTTTAATCAAATAGGACAAACTAGCCTTTGCTTCAGAGATATTCGTTATTTGCATGGAAAGGTCCTCTTTAAAAAACATTTAATAATAACTTAGTTTAGTCTGGTCTGGTCTGATTGTCAATTTGAATTTACTTAAAATATTTATTGAATAAAATATTCTTTGTGCCTTTGCAGCTTTGTGCGAGAATAAAATCAAGATTTATGATATTATCCAACCCATTCATCGAAAATAGATTTATTTCAGGGAGGCATTATGCCGGGTGTATATGAAATTTACGTAAAAGATCATTTTGCGGCAGCCCATGCATTAAAAGGCTACGACGGGAACTGCTCCAACATGCATGGACACAATTGGGAGGTTGAGGCCTATATCCAGTGTACAAAACTTAACAAGCTGGGGTTTGGTGTTGATTTCATGGATGTCAAAGCGGTGTTGCAGGATGTATTGAGCAAGCTTGATCATACCACCCTCAATGATGTGGCGGAATTCGGCAGCATCAATCCAACCTCAGAAAATATTTCCAAATTCCTGTACACAGAGCTTTCCCGGCGCCTGGACACAGAATACATCACTGTGAGCAAGGTGATGGTGATTGAAAGCCCCGGATGCGGATCTTCATACCAGGAGGTCTGATTGCAGCTTGATATCTGTGAGATTTTTTACAGCCTCCAGGGAGAGTCAACCTTTACAGGGCTGCCGTGCATTTTCATAAGGCTGTCAGGGTGCAACTTAAATTGTTCATGGTGCGACACACGCTATGCCAATATAGAATCTACACCTATGACCTTTGAGCAGATCTTAAAAAAAATAGCGCCCTATCAATGCAGCCTGGTTGAAGTCACCGGCGGTGAACCTTTGATGCAGGACAATACACCCGATTTGATAACCCTGCTTTTAAAAGAAAACTATCAGGTTCTTCTTGAAACAAACGGCAGCAAAAATATTAAAAATATTGATTTAAACTGTATCAAAATTGTGGATATCAAGTGCCCTTCCAGTAACGAATCACATAGTTTTTTGTTAGAAAATATTGATTTTTTAACGCAAAAGGATGAGATCAAATTTGTTATCGGCTCTCAAAAAGATTATGAGTTTGCAACATCCTTTATTAAAAATAAATTGTCAAAAATCTCTTCAAACAATATTCACCTTTCACCTGTTTTTGGACAGATCTCTTCTGCCACCCTTGCGGCCTGGATGTTAGAGGACAATCTTTCTGCCAGGCTGTCACTACAGCAGCATAAAATCATGTGGGACCCGGACAAACGAGGAGTTTAAACAAAAAACATGAAAGATAAAGCCATCGTACTTTTAAGTGGAGGAATTGATTCTACAACAGCAATGGCCATTGCAAAATCAAAGGGCAATAAAATTTATGCTTTAAGTTTCAGATATGGCCAGCGGCATCAGGTAGAACTTGAAGCATCCAAAAAAATCGCCCGATCACTTAAGGCCGCGGCTCATAAAATCATTGATATTGATTTAAGACAGTTTGGCGGCTCTGCACTCACCGATGAAATAAGTGTTCCCAAACACGATACGCTGGATGAAATCAAGAAAGGCGACATCCCCATTACCTATGTTCCAGCCAGAAATACGATTTTTCTCTCCTATGCCATGGCCTGGGCAGAGGTTCTAAAGGCCGTATCCATTTATATCGGTGTGACGGCTGTGGATTATTCAGGGTATCCTGACTGCAGGCCGGCCTTTATTGAGGCCTTTGAAAAAATGGCCAATCTTGCCACTAAAACCGGGGTGACAAAAGAAGCCATGCTGAAAATTGAGACCCCTTTAATCCATCTGTCAAAAGGCGAAATCATTAAAACCGGCAATGACCTGGGAGTGGATTACGTATTGACCATTTCCTGTTATGATCCAGATGGAAAAGGCAGGTCCTGCGGCAGATGTGATTCCTGTCTTCACAGAATAAAAGGGTTTAAGGAAGCAAGGATCAAAGACCCTACGATCTACTATTAGCTAACGCCTGAGCATAAATTTCCACCGGGTGCTTGACCAATATTGACTGATTTTGTTTGGCCAGCATGTCGGAAATCTGCATTATACAGGCAGGGCAGGAAGTGGCGACGATCGAACATCCGGTATTTATAATATTTTTGGCTTTCTGCTCACCGATTTTAGAAGAAATGTCATAATAGTGAAGATTAAAACTTCCTCCCATACCGCAGCAGGTATCGCTGTCTACCATTTCTTTTACGGTATGACCACAGGCCTGAATCACCTGCCGGGGCTCTTTAAATACACCAAGGGACTTTTTAAGGTGACAGGGATCGTGATAGGTAACACACTTTTTTTCTTTCTTATCTTCCGGAATTTGGGATGACAAATCAAAGCGTTTTTCCAAAAGCCAGCTGATGTCCACGGTTTTTTCAGCCAGTTCTTCAACCTTTTTTAATAAACTTTTATCCTTGGATTTTAGCAATGTGGGCCATAAATTTATAATGGTGGATGAACAGGTGGCACAGGCGGTCACAAGATAGTCAAACTTTTCTTTTGAAAAAAGTGTCACATGGGTTTTTACAAGGCTTTCAAAGGTTTCATAGTCACCTGATGCAATGGCCGGGATACCACAGCAGCCCTGATGAGAAGGAATGAAAATTTGTGCCTTAAAATGATTTAACACGTCTACCACGCTGTGGGCAATATTTGGGAAGGCCTTGTCT
>QMMT01000424.1 GCA_003647385.1 Deltaproteobacteria bacterium | reverse complement strand
CTTTCATGGAAAGCGTCAGATTTGTTTTCAGCGTTCCTTCAATCAATTCCTTTTGCAGGGCATCTTTCATCAACGGCCCCGCTTGAATCCCCTTGGCATCAAGTGATATATTTGTCCTTGGATATTTTTTTTGAACATTTAGCTTTACTTTTGACAGGACACTGCCCTGGTAAAGACTCAAGCCCAACGGATCTATGGTGATAATACCGTTTTCTGCTAAAATCCGGATATCAACATTTTCAACGATTGCGCCATGAGCCTTTACTTTTCCAATCTTTATCTTCCCGTCCAGAACCAGTTTCCTTAACGGGCCATAATCTGTTTTCTTTTTTGCAGATTCAGCCGGCTTTGTTTTTTTATGCGATGGTGATGCGCCTTTCTTTGTCGAAGATTCCGGCAAATATCGGTCAAGATCAATACCATCCAATTGAAGATCAAACGTAAGATTGGGCTTTGAGAACTCTTTTGCTGACCCTGAAAATGTCAATTTGGAATCATCAAAGGCCAGCAGCCCGTCAGACAGGGATATACTATCTTTGTTTCCTTTTATCCGTGTTTTTATGGAAACAGATTTACCATCCACCCTGGCACTCAGTGTGATGCCGATAGGATTTTCAAGGCTGATATTTTCTAACTTAAGACTCAAATCTGATATCTCTTCTTTAACGGCAGCTTTCCTGTCAACATATATCAGCTCCCCATTTATTATGGAGAAATTATCCACCCGCAATGCTTCAATCGGCAGTCCCTGATCAGAAGATGACGTTCCTTTCTTTTTTTCTTTGTCTGCCTTTTTCTCTTGTTGTTTCCCCAACCCCTCCCAGTTCGCAGTGCCGTTCTTTAATTTCTCCAGATAGATTTTAGGACTGTCTAAAACAAATGTCTTCACTTCTATTCGTTTTGACAACAGAGGCATCACCTTGAGTCTGACCTCAAAACTCTTCACAGATACCATATCTTTTTCTTTGTGCCCGGCAGGGTTGCCTAAATGAAGATCGGTGAGCCTTACACCTACCCATGGAAATACAGACAGATCCATGTCGTCACCAAGAGTAAAAGATCGGCCTGTGGCTTCTGCAACTTTTTGTTCTATGGTGGGTTTATATTTTTTAACATCAACAAATTGAGGAATAATAATAACGGCTGCAATAATAAGGACTAAAAAAACACCGCCAATGATGAATAACCATTTGAATAAACTTTTCATGGGTTCTCTCCCAATAATATAATTATACGTTTATGACAGTATAATCACGATGAACCATAATTTCCAACTAGAAAAAGTATTTTTTAGTCAACCTCATTTACAATTTCACTATTTCTTCATGGAAAGAGAAATTCTTTTTCTTTTTACATCTATTTCCAGAACTTTTACAACAATCGCCTGCCGAACGATGACAATCTCATTGGGATCTTTGACAAACCGATCTGCCATCTGGCTGATATGGACAAGGCCATCCTGGTGGACACCAATGTCTACAAAAGCACCAAACGCGGTGACATTTGTCACAATACCCGGCACTTTCATCCCCGGCACAAGGTCCTTTATATCATGGATGGTATCATCAAAAGAAAAGGCCTGAAACTCTTTTCTGGGGTCCCGACCGGGACTGGCCAGTTCTTTTACAATATCCCTAAGTGTCGGTAAACCAATAGTTTCTGTAACATAGTGATTCAGACTTATTTTTTTAATTTCGCAGGGGTTCATCATAAGGTCTTCAATATCCACACCCGCATCTTTTGCCATTTTCTCGACAACGCCATAAGATTCAGGATGGATACCGCTTTTGTCCAGGGGATGGTCTGATTTATGGATTCTTAAAAACCCTGCGGCCTGCTCAAAGGCCTTTGGCCCAAGCCTTGGCACTTTTGAAAAATCTTTTCTTGATCTGAACGGGCCTTTTTCATTTCGAAATCGGATCATATTGACAGCAATGGTATCATTTAAGCCGGATACCCGGCAAAGCAATTCTTTGCTTGCCGTATTGGCCTCAACCCCCACCTGATTCACACAGGATACCACCACATCATCCAGGGATTTTTTCAATAATTTTTGATCCACATCATGTTGATACTGGCCGACACCAATGGATTTGGGGTCTAACTTGACAAGCTCCGCCAAGGGGTCTAAAAGCCTTCTGCCGATGGAGACAGCCCCCCTGACTGTAATATCGTGATCCGGGAACTCTTCTCTTGCGATCTTTGAATCAGAATAAATAGAGGCCCCGCTTTCATCCACCATGACAAGTTGAATATTGCTGGTAAGCCCCAATTTTTTTACAAAGGCTTCGGTCTCACGTCCTGCTGTTCCGTTCCCAATGGCAATGGCCTCAATATGGTATTCCCCCACAAGATCTAATACACTCTTTTTTGCTTTTTCATCCGTATTATGATGGGGGAAAATCACATCGTGATGTAAAAGGTTTCCCTGCTCATCAAGGCAGACCACTTTACAACCGGTCCGAAAGCCCGGATCAATGGCAAGGATTCTTTTACTTCCCAGAGGAGCAGACAACAGCAGCTGCCTTAAATTGCCGGCAAAAATATCAATGGCGGTTTCATCTGCCTTTGCCTTTAATTCACTGATACATTCTTTTTCAATGGATTTGGATAAAAGCCTTTTGTAACTGTCCTTTATGGCGGATTGGATTTGCCAAGCAGTCTGAGTTTTATTTTTTATATACCGGTTCTCAATCAGCCGTAATGCTCTTTTTTCATCCGGCAGAACATGTACGGAAAGTATGGATTCTTTTTGCCCCCGGAGCATGGCCAGAATCCTGTGGGAAGGTGCTTTGTATGCTTTTTCACACCAGTCAAAATAATCCTTGAATTTCAACCCTTCCGCTTCTTTTGCTTTTTTTACCTTGGATTGAATCTGTGCTGTGGCAAAAAACAATTTTCTGATACCCGCTCTTACATTCACATCTTCATTAATGACCTGTGCCACAATATCCTTTGCTCCGGATAAGGCCTGTTCAACTGACTCGACTTCTTTCTTCAAAGACAGATATTTTTTTGCCTCCAACAAAGGATCCTGATTTGATTGCTTAAAAAGAAATGTTGCCAGGGGTTCCAGGCCCTTTTCTTTCGCCATCTGTGCCCGGGTCCTTTTTTGGGGTCGATATTTTTCATACATATCTTCCAGATCAGTCAATGACAAAGCATTTCGAATACCAGCCAAAAGGGTGTCCGTTAAAAGCTTGCGTTCTTTTAAAGATTTAAGAATGGCCTCTTTTCTAT
>QMMT01000423.1 GCA_003647385.1 Deltaproteobacteria bacterium | reverse complement strand
GTTATTAATATTGACCAGAAGCCCATTGGCCGGACCCCTCGAAGCAACCCTGCCACCTATACAAAAGTATTTGACCATATCCGGGATTTTTTTGCCATGCTGCCGGAGTCAAAGGCCCGGGGATATAAAAAAGGGCGGTATTCTTTTAATGTAAAGGGCGGCAGGTGTGAGGCCTGTAAAGGCGATGGTCATATTAAAGTGGAGATGCATTTTTTAGCAGATGTATTTGTTCCCTGTGAAGTCTGTCAGGGCAAGCGGTTTAACAGGGCAACCCTTGAAATTACATATAAGGGACATTCCATTTCAGATATCCTGAACTTATCCGTCATGCAGGCAAGAACGCTGTTTGCAAGTCATCCTAAAATCACAAATATTTTGAATACACTAATGGATGTGGGGCTTTCATACATCAAGCTTGGCCAGGCTGCCACCACACTTTCAGGGGGAGAAGCCCAGAGAATCAAGCTTGCCCGGGAACTTGCCAAAAGGGATACCGGAGAAACGCTTTACATCCTTGATGAACCCACAACAGGACTCCACTTCCGGGATGTCAGACTCCTTTTAAAAGTCCTTTCACGCCTGACCAAGGCTGGCAATACAGTGATTATTATTGAGCATAATCTGGATGTTATTAAGACAGCAGACTGGATTATTGATCTCGGACCTGAAGGGGGTAACAGCGGAGGAGAAATCATCGCTCAAGGGCCTCCGGAAACGATAGCTATGAAGTCAAAAAGCTATACAGGGCACTACTTAAAGAAAATTTTAAATTGTAATGGCAAATGAGAACAGGCTATGATTTTTTTAAAATGGGTGATTCGCCCGTATCTCTATATGCAGTATTTTTTTCAAAAATTAACAAAGACAGGGTCCTTCGGGGCAGAGCAGACGATTTATATTCAAAAGCCCTATGAAAATTTCGGTAATGTTGTAAAAGACGGATTATTCAAATACCACGTCAAACAATTTTACGAATCAGCCTGTTCGGTTGCATCCATTGTGTCCGTGGTGAATACCCTTCTTGACAGGGAAGGATCTTTGGGCGTGACCCCTGTCACCCAGCAGGATCTGCTTGAAAAGGTGAAAACTGCACACTGGAAAAAGCGGATGAGTGACACCGGTTATAAAGGACGAAGGGGTCTTCCCCTCCATACCCTTGGTCAGGTTGTCAAAGCCTCTCTTAACGCTTACAAGATTCCCTATCAATCTGTTGAAACCGTTCAGACAACAAGAGATCCTGTAAAATCAAAAGAGATCAAACAGATACTGCGCCTAAGGCTTGAACTATTTGAAAAAAAAGGTAATTGCCTGATTATTTCGCATTTTGACCAGGGAAGCTTCATACAGGAGCTTCACATTCCCCATATTTCGCCTGTGGGAGGGTTTGATCCGGTATCGGAAACGGTGACCCTCCTTGATGTTGATTCTTTCCAAACCTATCCCTATCAAGTCTCTTTTGATACCTTTTATAAGGGATTGTCATTCAATTACAACTTTTTGTTCCGGCATTTCGGATATGGTGAAGGGGGATATATTTTTATAAGAGTTTAGCCTGATTCTTAACTTATATTAGAAGATATTTAAGGAGTGCATTATGAATGATCTCGCAGAAAAACCAAAGCAGTTTAACACGGTCCGAATTCTTATTACACTTTTGATTGGTACCGGTATCTGGTTTTCACCCCAACCTTCTGGCGTCACGCCCGAGGCCTGGCATCTCCTGGCTATTTTCGTGTCCACTATTTCAGGCATTATTTTGAAAATACTGCCCATGGGGGCGGTTGCCGTCATCGGGATTGCCGTGACAGCCCTGACAGGTGTTCTGGATCCCAAAAGTCCTTCAAATGCAATTGCCTATGCATTGAGCGGCTTTGCGAATACCACTATCTGGCTGATTGTTCTGGCGTTTTTTATTGCTCGCGGATTCATTAAAACAGGTCTGGGTTCCCGTATTGCATTTATTTTTGTAAAATTCCTGGGTAAGCGTACTCTGGGGTTGAGTTATGGACTTCTCGGAGCAGACTTGATCCTGGCACCGGCTATTCCCAGTAACACAGCCAGGGCCGGAGGGATCATCTATCCGATTATGAAATCACTGGCTATGGGATTTGGTTCTGATCCTGATAAGCCGGAAACCCGGCGAAAGATGGGTGCTTATTTAACTATTACGGCATACCATGGTAATATTATCACATCTGCCATGTTCATGACCGCCATGGCTGCTAATCCATTGGCTGCCAAGCTTGCCACGGACGCTGGATTTGAGATCACATGGGGGCTCTGGGCTCTGGCAGCAATTGTTCCGGGACTTGTTTCCCTTGCAGTTGTTCCGTATCTTCTTTACAAATTGTATCCACCTGAAATAAAACAGACGCCTGAAGCCCCGGATCTTGCCAAAAATCAGTTGGATGAAATGGGTCCCATGACAATGGCGGAATGGATCATGATGCTGACGTTCATTATGCTCATCGGTCTGTGGGTATTTGGGGGGACAATTGGTATCCATGGGACAACCGCTGGTATCTTAGGGCTCAGCGTTCTTTTGTTTACACAGGTTTTGACCTGGGAAGATATTATCAGGGAAAAAGGAGCATGGGATACGCTTGTATGGTTTGCCGCACTTGTAATGATGGCCACTTACCTGAATAAACTTGGAATGATCGCCTGGTTCGGACAGACAATGGAAAGTCAAATTTCAGGAATTTCCTGGACAATTGCATTCCCAGTGATTGTGGGAGTATATTTTTATTCTCATTATTTTTTCGCAAGCTCCACCGCCCATGTATCTGCCATGTATGCTGCTTTCCTTGCAGTGGGTGTGGCAGTCGGTGTTCCCGGTATGCTGCTTGCGCTGACACTGGGATTTGTCAGCAATCTTTATGCAGTCACCACTCATTATGGAATGGGACCTGCTCCTGTTCTTTTCGGATCAGGATATGTTGAATTGAAAACCTGGTGGGTTTTGGGATTCATCATGAGTATTGTTTTTATCATTATCTGGATGGGGATTGGCGGTGTCTGGTGGAAAGTTATTGGATTATATTAGCTATAAAAAACCACATAGCCTTTAGAGGTTGAGGATCTGTCAGTGCAGATTAAACGGGTTGTTTATCTTAACGCCTCGAATAATTTGTCCATGATTGAGGTCTTCAGTCAAGATCACGCTGCACTTGGCATGTTCAGCAGAGGCGACAATAAGAGCATCCCAAAATGATATCATATTGATAATACTGATATCGAT
>QMMT01000422.1 GCA_003647385.1 Deltaproteobacteria bacterium | reverse complement strand
GATAGGGTCACTGCTTGAAATTTTTTCTTCTGCTTCTTCAATGGAAGAGGAATTTAAAAGTTTATCAATATCATCCTGGGATATTAAACTATCTTCTTCGAAAGTTGGATCAGACATGTATGACCTCTTTTAATTAAAGTAATCTTGAAGCCTGACCTTAAGCTTCACCAGAATTGCCGTATGAATCTGGCAGATACGCGACTCCGTCAAGTTAAGGACTTCACCGATCTCTTTTAATGTCAATTCATCATAATAATAAAGGGATACCACCATTTGTTCTTTTGGGGTCAACATTTTTATGGTTTGCGCCAGAACAAATTTAAGTTCCTCCCTATCAAAACAATCGGCAGGATTATCATCCCCTTTAATACCGGACTGGAAGCTGGTCCTTGAATACGTGTCATTTTTCTTTGTCTTTATAAATTCATCCAGGCTTAACACAGATGCCCCGTGTATATTTGTCAGCATGTCATAATATGCGTCAAGCGAAACACCCAGTTCTTCGCAGATCTCTTCATCTGATGCAGGCGACCCTTTGAGATCCTCAATGGTCTTTGCCGCCTTTGCAATATCTTGTATTTTCTTTCTCATGGATCTTGAATAGGGGTCCATACTTCGCAACTCATCAAGAATTGCCCCTTTAATCCGGTATTGAGCATAGGTTTTTAAACTGACATGTTTAGAAGTGTCAAACTTATCCACTGCATCAATGAGCCCCAGAGATCCTGCAGAAACCAATTCGCCGAAAAAAACACTGGAAGGAAGGCGCATGGCAAATCTTGCAGCAATATGCTTTACAAGATATGAATACTCAATAATACTTTTTTCACGCCAGGATTCCCATGAGTCTTCATCTGTTTTATTTTCCGGGTGTTGATGTGTCATATAGCAATAAAGGTTCCCCTTCAGGTTGACTTTTGAAATACTTTATTCATAAAAAAAGTCAAACTCCCGTTTGAATTGGTACTTACAGGGTTGCGCTCCAAACTTACGGCAATATCTTTCATTGCTTTTGCCGACAATGAATCCGGAGCATTGTCCATAACCAATCCTCTTTTTTGAACCGCTTTTTGTAACTGCCTGTCAAAAGGGATGTGTCCCACATATTCCAATACAACATTTTTCAGATATTTATCAAGTGCGGAACTCAAAGCTGCATACACTTTTTTTGCCTGGGCAGCTGAATCTACCATATTGACAATCAGCTTAAAATATTTTGTTCCATATTCCTGAGACATAACCTTCATCATGGCATAGGCATCGGTAATGGAAGTTGGTTCTCTTGTCGCAATCACAATGCATTCATCGCATGCACAATTAAAGTATAACACATTTGATGAAATACCGGCACCCGTATCAACAAAAATAATATCAGCCTGATCAGACAGGGTTTCAAATTCACTTAAAAGATTGAGCTTTTCACCCTCATTGAGTTGAGTCAAATCAGCGAAACCATTTCCCCCTGGAAGAATTTTAACCCCGTGCTTTGATTCTACCATTACCTGGTTCAATGTTTTTTCAGTACTGATCACATGCCGGATATTGTATTGGGGTCTTAAATTAAAAATGATATCAATATTTGCAAGCCCGATATCCGCATCAATTATTACCACGCGCTTACCCATTCGGCTTAGGGAAACTGCCAAATTTCCAACGATATTGGTTTTACCGACCCCTCCTTTACCGCTTGTCACTGCGACGACCTTTGGAAAATTCTGTCTGCCAGTCCCCATATCTGTCTTTCTCCTTGAAAGCACTTGTGTTTTAACGATGTTTCGAAGTCCTTTTGCCTGATCCAACTTAAATGTCACTGTCTATTGTCCCTTTCCCAAAATAATTTTTAACAGCTGCTTTTTATCCGGAACAATCAAATCTTCAGGGACCCTCTGGCCATTTGCCACCAGAGAAACAGGCAATTGAATATCACCTATCTGATCCAAAATTTTACCGCATCTTTTTGTTTCATCTATCTTTGTAAACACAATCGTATCAGGATTGAATACTGAAAAAGCCGATGCCGCATCTTTCATAATAATCGATTCAGATGTAACACTCAAGACCAAATGCGCAGAAATCCTGAAATCAGTCTTAATCAACTGTAATATCTCATCAATTTTTGGTTTATCAAAGTGGCTGTGCCCGGCGGTATCTATCAACACCATATCCATTGATTTCATTCTATCCAGAGCACAGGATAAATCCTGGGAACTGAAGGCAGGTACACATAATAATCCCATAATTGAGGCATATGCTTTGAGTTGCTCAAATGCACCCACCCGGTAATTATCCACTGAAATCAAAGCAACTTTCATTTTCTTTTGAAAACTTAAACGGGCAGCAAGTTTGGCAATGGTTGTTGTTTTGCCGACACCTGTGGGCCCGACAAAAGCGGCCACATTGGGGACCCCTGAACGATTATTTCTATTGAAAAAATCTTTTGTCGCTATTTGATTCAGGCACTGGTGCATCACATATTTTTTTAAGGATTTGATTTTTGTACCCTGCTCCACATTTTCATCCATTAAACAACTTGCTTTTTGTATGATATCGCTTGCTTTTGCTTCACTGATACCGGCTCGCAAAAGGGCGGCAAGAATACCCACTGACTCAAAGTGATTGCAAACCATATTGCGCATCCCATTTCCAAAACCGGCAATAGAAATCATATCTTTTATATCTGCAATATCATCTTTTAGTGATTCAACCAAATCACCATGATTTAAGTTTGAATTTGATTTTACATCTTTGTATTGCGGTGTAGCCGCCTCCACTTCAAACATCTGTTTTGCATAAGGGTCAAGGGGCTTTTTAGGAATTTTCCGGGTGCTTAAAATCATGGCATCTGAACCCAGCTCTTCTTTAATGTTTGCAATGGCTTGTTGAATATTTTTAGCTTTAAAAATCTTTCTATTCATTCTTCAAACTCACCTTTCCACTTGCCTGTAAATTAATATCATCCACTATTTCTGCATGGGATACTACAAAAACAGTGGGCAGCGATGGTTCAATCAATTTCCTCAAATGTCTGCGTAAATTTGGAGACGTCATGATAACAGGCTGCGTATTAAGCGCCACTAGCTGTTCTACTTCTTTCGCAACAGTCTGAACAATTTCTTCCACCAATTTAGGATCAAGCGCAAGATATGACCCATGTTCCGTATGTTTTATATTTTTAGATAAAACTTCTTCTAAATTTCGATCAAGCGTCATTACCTGTAACACCTTACCTTCCTGAAGATAGGGAGCCAGCATTC
>QMMT01000421.1 GCA_003647385.1 Deltaproteobacteria bacterium | reverse complement strand
TTGTAAGAAAAAAATCTCAGTTAGCACCATGAACTGCCGCTATTTTGCCAACGGCCTGGACATATGGACAAGTATATAAATTCATATAAAACATTTAATTTTTTGATAAAAAAACAAGGAAGACATTTTGAGAAAATATATAAAGCGATTAATTATTAACCAGACTCTAAAGTTATCTGATTAATAATTAATCACCTGTGTAAAGCTGAACAGGACTTTTTTTAAATAATTTTTCTTGAAATATTATTGATTATTACATGGAAAGGCAAGGTCGTATTCACACCCTTTAAATTTGACTCAAAAATTTTTCAAATCAAAATCGCATCTTTTTTATATTTGTGGCATGAAGAATGCAATTATTTTTTTCAAGGCAGCAATTTAATCGATTACGTCATCATTAAGATAAGGAGGTTTGTCATGATAAGAAATAAAAGATATCGTTACTTAAAACAGAATGGAAATTGGATAAGTATTCTATTTTTAATTGGACTTTTTACCATACTTTTTTTTCAAGTGGCCTTTGCAGGAAATCCGGGTGAGTTCGCTGTAATTCGTGAAGACCCTGCTGTTAAAAACATTTTTAAACTCAAACAGCTGCCTTCCGAATATAACTATTATTATACGGGTCGCTCCAACCTGCCCTATGCTGTCATTGGGATCGACCCCAAATATACATTAAATAGTAAACACTGGAATAAAATTGAATCGGCAGATCAAATCATTAAAAAAATCGATCATCTCATGCCCATCGAAAATCTACGTGTAATATATGGAAGAATATTGGATCGGGATAACAATCAGATCGGCCTTTGGTTTTCTGAATATTATCATACAATCATAATATTTGGAACAAACAATAGGCTCACGGTATACAGCCCCTATCAGCCTAACGATAGAATATAATTAGAAAATACATTATTGGCTTATTACATGAAGAGTCAAGGCCGTATCCACACCCTTTAAATCTGCCTGAAAAGATTTTTGAATCGAAATTGACTCTTTCATATATTTGTAAACTGATTCAGAGATAACAATCTCATTTGCTTTGGCCTTTGCCTGGATACGGCTTGTAATGTTGACGGCTGAACCAACTATGCCATATTTAGCCCTGGTTTTTGATCCGATGTTACCGACAATTACAGGTCCGGTATTTACACCAATACCCATATTCAGTTCAGGCAGGTTTTTACTTTCCATTTTTTTGTTAAATACTTTCATTTCATTTTGCATGTCTGAAGCACAAAGGATGCAGTTATGAATCGTATCTTTTAAAGAGTCTGAAAGCGGTTCAAAAAAGACAAGGATACCATCTCCAAAAAAATCGACAATGATACCATTGTGTTTTTGTATAATGCGGATCATATGGGAGAAATATTGATTTAAAATGCTGATAATTATTTCAGGACTCAATGTTTCTGACAGAGCTGTAAATCCCCTGATATCCGACATTAAAACAGCCACCTGTCTTCTTGTGCCTCCGAGTTCTCCAGCATCCGGATGTTTAAGCAGGAACTTTGCAAATTCGGGGTCAACATATCGTCCAAAAGAATCTCTTATAAAATCACGTTCTTTTAACCCCTTGACCATGGAATTATAGTTGTGGATCAATTGACCAATCTCATCTTTAGTTTCGACTTTGATTGGATTCCCATATTCACCCTTTGCAACTTTTTTAGCATTTTTTGAGAGGTTTTCTATTTTATCAACAATGTGTCCAACCTGAACCCGTATCAGCACAAGGATAATGATGATCATTAAAACAGCGCCTAAAGCAAAGGCATTCCTATACTGAATAATGGGTTTTAATATATTATTTCCTTTGGCAAATAATATAATGGTCCAGGGTAAATGTTCCAATTTTTGAAAGCCAGCCACCATTTCAGGCGGATGACCGCCTGAGTTCACCGTACCCGAGCCCCTTGTTTTTATTTCTTTTAAGACAGCACTCTCAATCAAATCATTGTTTTCACCTAAAAACTTCCTGCCTTTCATTAACATATTGGTATGTACCAGATATCTACCATCCTTATCCACTATACAGGCCATGTCACTCTGCCACCAACCCAGTTTAAAAATGTCTTTGAGCAGATATTTAAAATTCATAGTGATTTCAAGATTTTCAACAATCTGCTCAGAAGGGTCAACCACCTGCAAGACAAGCTTCACAGTCTCCTGACCTGCGTCAGTGTCATATTCCGGCTCTGTGATTTTTAGAATTTTGCCCTGGCGCATCCGTATATGCCCTTTCTGTCCCATATGCATCATCTTATCTAGTTTTCCCTTATTTATCCCGTCAGGTTGAGAATGTGTAAACTCGACCCTGACAACACCCTCTAAAGCAGTCAGGCTTTTAATAAGTATTTTCTCGGATTGAGTTGTGTTTTGAAAATAAGGCGACATATAAAAAGCGTTCAGCAACTCTATTGGTTTTAGAACCTGCATTTCAAGATTATGGGCGGCACGTTGAAGTTTTAAAACGGCAGATTCATTCCATTGAGTGAGCATGATATTACGGGTGGTGATAAAACTTACCATGCCGCCTGCAAAAATGGTTAAAAAAACCGGCATGAGTAACAGGACAATCATACGCCCCTGCAGGGTCTTAAATCTGAGAAATTTTAATTTTTTCATGATATTCAACCACTCTTTTTTATATAGTGTCAATTTTTTTTGATAAAATATCGCAATTAGCATACCATATCTTATAGTTGACAAGTTGAATATTTTTTAACATAAAAACTCTGTCGAAAAAGCAAAGATACAGCCATAAAAAACTTTTTATATAAACACAGCATGAGATTTGTTCCTATCTTTTTCAAAGTAAGAGAATATACGAGGAGGCAAGTATGAAGAATTGTTTTTCAATCTCACTACTTTTAAATTTATCTGTTCTGATAATCATCAGCACTGGAAATTGTGTTGTTGCTAACATGACTTCCAGGCAGATGCCGGTCAAAGTGACTATGGAACATAATTTGATGCCATGCTGACGAAAAGATTTGGTACCCATTATACTGTTCAGGCAGTTTATGCAAAATATAATGCTGATACATACAAGACTGACACTGAAAAATTCTGGTTGCAGGTATCAGAGGTTTTCTAATATCTCTAATCAAAGGCTTTCAACATTGCTTTCTTTTCCGCCAGCTGCGTGATGATTTCTGTCTCTTTTTTTATTAACTCCTGCATGTATGGCCGCCTGTGATATCGTCTTTTTTTTCTTTTTTTTTGAAACCTTTTATTGTTATCCATATC
>QMMT01000420.1 GCA_003647385.1 Deltaproteobacteria bacterium | reverse complement strand
CAGAAAGGCATCATCTATATTGATGAAATTGATAAAATATCCCAGCGCGGTGACAATCCTTCCATTACCCGGGATGTTTCAGGAGAAGGCGTTCAGCAGGCACTTTTAAAAATTATTGAAGGCACCGTTGCCAGCATCCCGCCAAAAGGGGGGAGAAAACATCCCCAGCAGGATTATGTAAAGGTTGATACGTCCAATATCCTTTTTATCTGCGGGGGGACTTTTACCGGGCTTGAAAAAGAAATTGAAAGAAGACTGACCCAGAAAACCATGGGATTCGGTGCCAAGATTGCCGATAAAAAAGATGTAAATATTGGAGAACTCCTTGAAAAGCTCAAGCCGGAAGACCTGATTAAATTTGGTCTTATCCCGGAGTTTTTAGGCCGTCTGCCCATTATTACGTCTATTGGCGAACTCAACGAGAAATCATTGGTTAAAATTTTGACGGAGCCGAAAAATTCACTTGTCAAGCAATACCGGGAATTATTCAATATAGAAGGTGTGGAACTTCAGTTTACGGATGAAGCCCTTGAGGCCATGGCCAAAGAAGCCGTACAGAGAAAATCAGGTGCAAGGGGACTTCGTGCCATTATGGAAGAGACCATGCTGGATATCATGTATGAAATTCCTTCAAAAGAAAATGTTCAGGAATGTGTGGTTGGCGAAGAAGTCGTCGTAAAGCACGAAGATCCAATACTGCTTTATGAGCAGCCTAAAAAACAGGCCTGAAATGATTAAAATTTCTAAGTTCTTTCATCAAGATGGTTCAGAAAGTGAAAAAAAGCAGCTTCCACTTGTACCGTTAAGGGATATGGTGTTGTTTCCCTCCATTACCACATCTGTCTTTGTTGGAAGGGATAAATCCATTAAGGCTTTGTCCCAGGCCATGGCTGCAGATAAAAAGATTTTTCTAACCACTCAAAAAGATCCTGAAGTCTTAAAACCGAACATCAACGATATTTTTCAGGTGGGTACGGAAGCCAAAATCACTCAGCTCTTAAGATTGCCTGACGGAACTGTTAAGGCATTGGTGGAAGGGTGTGAAAGAGGTAAAATTATCAAACTGGTTGATGAGCAGGGTTATCTTCTTGTTGATTATATCCCTGTTTATGAAGAAGCCCTGCCTGAAAAGGCAAGGGAAGCAGCCATCAGAACAGTCACAGAGGCATTTGAACAATATACCAAACTATCCGGAGCCGTACCAAAGAGTTTTTTTAAAAATCTTGCTGCCCTTGCCGCTCATGAGTCACGCTTTGCCGATACTATTGCATCTCAGATGCCGTTTAAAGTGGTTGATAAACAAAAAATGCTTGAATACGGCAATATTGAAGACAGGTTTTTTCTGTTATTAAAGCTTATTCAAAAGGAAACAGAAGTCTTTACCATGTCCCAGAAGATTAAGGGAAGGGTAAAAGAGCAAATGGAGACCTTGCAGAAAAAGCATTATTTGAATGAGCAGATGCGCGCCATCAAAAAAGAAATGGGAGAAGATGGCAATTCAGGAGAGTTTGCAGATCTTGAAAATCGAATAAAGAAAAAGAGAATGTCAAAGGAGGCCGCTTCTGTTGTTCGAAGAGAGCTTGAGAAGCTAAAGATGATGTCTCCCATGTCTTCGGAAGCAAC
Organism: Deltaproteobacteria bacterium; assembly: GCA_003647385.1. Lineage (GTDB taxonomy): Bacteria > Desulfobacterota > Desulfobacteria > Desulfobacterales > Desulfobacteraceae > Desulfobacula. The sequence goes on along the minus strand of QMMT01000420.1, from coordinate 1,634 downwards.
AGTGGTCAGAAACTATATTGACTGGCTGATTTCTTTGCCGTGGTTTAGGAAGAATCGATCAAGAAACGATCTTAAAAAGGCTGAACAAATATTAGATCATGATCATTATGGACTTAAGAAACCCAAAGAAAGGATTCTTGAATATCTGGCCGTACAAATTCTTGTTAAAAAAATCAAAGGACCGATTCTCTGCCTTGTCGGACCGCCGGGGGTTGGGAAAACATCTCTGGCAAAATCAGTTGCTTCGGCTACGGGGAGAGCCTTTGCCAGAATTTCTCTTGGCGGTGTCCGGGATGAGGCCGAGATCAGGGGCCATAGAAGAACCTATGTGGGAGCCATGCCGGGAAAGATTATTCAGACATTGAAAAAGACAGGATATAATAACCCTGTATTCTGCCTGGATGAAATTGATAAAATGACCGCTGACTTCAGGGGTGATCCTTCATCGGCATTGCTTGAAGCATTGGATCCTGAGCAGAATAAAAATTTTAATGATCATTATCTTGAAGTGGATTATGATTTGTCCCAGGTCCTTTTTATTACTACGGCCAATACATTGTATGATATCCCAGCGCCTTTGAGAGACAGGATGGAGATTATTCAGATACCGGGCTATACAGAGTATGAAAAATTAAAAATTGCTACAGGGTATTTGATACCCAAACAATTGAAGGAAAATGGGCTTTATGAGAGTGATGCGGTTTTTTCAAAAAATGCGATTCATTCCATTATAAAACAATACACAAAAGAGGCAGGGGTAAGGAACCTGGAACGTGAGATCTCTTCAGTATTAAGAAAAATCGCCAAAGAGATTGTTAAAACCAATAATAGAAAGCTGCATAAAATTTCAACCACCACGGTTTTAAAATATCTTGGGCAACCTCGCTTCAGAGACAGCGTCCTGGAAAAAGAAGACAAGACAGGGATTGTTACAGGGCTTGCATGGACCCAGGCTGGAGGTGAACTGCTCACCATAGAGGTGGTCACCATGCCGGGTAAAGGAAATGTACTGGTCACAGGAAAGCTTGGGGACGTCATGAAAGAGTCTTCCCAGGCAGCAGTGAGTTATGTCAGGTCCCGGAGCAAAGAATTAAATATTAAAGAAAATTTTTATAAAACCCTGGATATTCATATTCATGTCCCTGAAGGTGCCATTCCCAAAGACGGCCCTTCTGCAGGCATATCCATGTGCACAGCTGTTGTTTCTATTTTGACCGGAAGACCGGTTTCAAGAAAGCTTGCCATGACAGGTGAAATTACACTGCGTGGAAGGGTACTTCCTGTCGGTGGGTTAAAGGAAAAGCTTTTGGCTGCCCATGCCAATGGTATTAAAAAAGTGATTGTTTCTATTGAGAACAAAAAAGATATTAAAGAGATTCCCAAATCCATTCAAAAGCAAATGGAAATTGTTTATGCCGAGGATATGTCCCAGGTACTGAAAACTGCCCTGTTGTGATGGATATGTTGTGATGTGAGTTTAACCAGTTTTTGAGCGATACTATTCAAGATAGGATAAAAATTGCATCATAGCATCTTTCTCGTCCTTTGTCGCAATCGCCCTTCGAATTTCAATTATTTTTTTATGTTCGTCTTTGTCCATTAAAAGGTCTTCTTTCCGGGTGCCGGATTTGTTG
>QMMT01000419.1 GCA_003647385.1 Deltaproteobacteria bacterium | reverse complement strand
TGGCAAAACAACGTAAAAAATCATCTCAGATCATGTTTATTGATAATGATGATCATGTTTATGATTCTTTAAAAGTGTTTTTTGACAGCAGTCACATGGAGTTTTTAATATTTCGATCTGCATCTGAAGGTTTAAATTCTCTTAAAGATCAGAAAATTGACATGGTGGTTTCTGATTATTTTCTGCCGGATATGAACGGTATTGAATTTTTGAACCGGGTTGCGAAAAATAATCCGGGTATTAAAAGAATCTTAATGGCAACGATTGTCAATGACGACCTTAAACGTGAAACAGAGAAAGAAGGAATTGATCGGCTTATTGAAAAACCGTTGACCATGACATCGCTTGATAGTATTATTAACGACTTAGAAAAATGAACAACGAATCTGAAGGATAATGAGCATTTATCAGTAAAATTCGGAGATAAAAATGGAAGAAAATAAATCAATTGACTGGAGTACGGATCTAAAAGAGATACCTGTCCGTGAGTGGGAGGACCGGTTTACCTGGGTTGAGGAACCCTATGTCAGTCCCGACGGAGAAACCATTGCCAGCATTGTAAATATCGAGGAAGGTGTATTTACCGTGTGTGAAAATGGTGAAATTTGGGATAAGGAGTATGAAAAAGCCTGGGGGTTGAAACCACTGCCAGATGGAAAGTTTGCAGCCTGTGTCAGCAGTGATGAGGAATGGACATTGAGTGTCAGCGGCACTGAATGGGAAAACTGGTTTGATTTTATTTGGAATTTACAGGTAAGTAAGGACGGTTCAAGCATTAGTCTGGCAGTCCAGAAAGATATGGAATATGGAATGGCCGTCAATGATAAACCCTGGGATACGATGTACGACAATATCAATGAAATGGCATTGAGTGATACGGGAAGTGCTGCGGCAGTTGTGCAAGTGACACCCATGGGCCAGGCCGAAATTGAAGTGTTTAAACAAGGAATTTTTTCCTGTGCGGTTAATGGTAACCCCATCGAGAAGAAATTTTTAAATATCTGGGATATCAGTTTTGATTCAAGTGGAGAAAACGTTGCCTATGGTATCCGGCTGGACAGGGTAAATTACTCCATTGCGGTCAATGATACTGTCTGGGGCAGACACTTTCAATCGGTATGGAAACCCGTGTTTCTTTCACAAGACGATAGTGTCATCGCTCCGGTTAAAGAGGGCGGTAAATGGGTGCTGTATAAAGATGCCCAGCCCTTCTGGAAGCGTCAATACAACCAGATCTGGAAACTTGAAGTTTCACAAAAGACCGGGAATGTTGCAGCGATTGCATCCAATGAATTTGGAAAATGGACGGTTGTGGAAAATGATACCCCCTGGAATATGACAGCAGGGCAGATGATCTCAGAAATTTTTTATTCCGAGGATGGTTCTACTCTGGTTGCCATCATTAAGGATGAGGAATCCTGGACCCTTGCAGTTAATCAAAAAAAATGGAACCTGGCCGCTGATAAAGTATTTAATCCGTGTATCAGTCCGGACGGCAGTATTGTCTCAGTTGTCATTGAACGTCAGGGCCAATACTTTCTGGTTGTGAACAACCATGTTATCCCAACCGGATATGATTTTATGGCAACGCCTGTGATCAGTCCCGATAATACGAAAATTTTGCTGAAAGCTGCAAAAGATGGTGTATATCAACGGAAGATCATGTCAATGGACAAGATTTTATAAAAGGATGTTCTTTCAAAGGAGAAAAATATGAATGCCTTTATAGATTTTATAATGGGACCAATGGTCTGGATTGCTTTTTTGATATTCATCCTCGGCCTGATACTTAAACTTGTAATGATTATCAAAGATGTGAATGCCAGGGAGTCATATGTTTATTCATATCTGACCTGGAAACACAGCTTAAGGTCAATTTTTGCCTGGCTGATACCATTTTTCCCTCAAAGTACAAAGCAGAGTCCGATTTTTTATTCAATATCTTATATTTTCCACCTGCTGCTCTTTATTGTTCCGATTTTTTTAATGTCCCATATTGTTCTGGTAAATGAGGCGTTTCAGGTATCCTGGATGGCACTGGATGACGGCGTGGCAGATATATTAACACTTGTTGTCATCTTTGCGCTGGTATTTTTTGCCATCCGCAGAATGATGGTTCCGGAAGTAAAGTATTTAACATCTTTTACAGATTATATACTGATATTAATTGTTGCACTGCCTTTTATTACAGGCTTTCTGGCATACCATCAGTTTTTTTTATACCGATGGATGGTCATCGCCCATGTGATTTCAGGTGAGATGATGCTTATTCTCATTCCGTTTTCAAGATTTTCCCATATGATTGTGGCTCCGTTGACAAGGGCGTATATAGGATCTGAATTCGGCAATGTCAGGCATGCAAAAGACTGGTAAAAAGGGATAAGGAGATAAAAATGTCAGAAGACATAAAAATAAAAGACAAATCACCTGTTGTGAAAGAAAAAAATACAGATGAAGCAGTTGAATCAGGATTAGCGAAACTGACGCCGGAAAGAATAAAAAACACCATAAATCAGGTGCTCCAGGATGAAACCGGCCCCCGGTTTAAAGCCTATGTGGAAACCTGCATGCATTGCGGGCTTTGTGCGGAAGCCTGCTTGTATTTTCTTTCAAATGATCGTGATCCGTCCTATTCCCCGGCAGGGAAGGTAAAACAGACTATCTGGGGAATGCTGGAGAAAAAAGGGGAAGTATCAATAGATTTTTTAAGAAGAGCCGTCCACATTGCCCAGACGGAATGTAATGTCTGCAAGCGGTGTGCCATGTACTGCCCCTTTGGTATTGATGTTGCCTATCTGATGTTGCTGGTCAGAAGAATCTGCCATAAACTTGAGATTACGCCGTTATATATTCAGGATACAGTGAACAGCCATTCTGCCACCATGAACCAGATGTGGGTAAAGGAAGATGAATGGATTGATACCCTTCAATGGCAGGAAGAGGATGCAAGAGAAGAGTTCGAGGACTTGAGAATTCCTCTGGACAAAACAGGGGCGGATGTGATGTATTCAGTTATTGCACCGGAACCAAAATTCCAGGCAGGACTCTTATACCAGGCTGCAACCATTATGCATGCAGCAGGAATTGACTGGACCATGCCTTCGAGCCCGGGATGGGATAACAGTAATATGGCAATGTTTACAGGGGACAATGAGATATCCGGCCGTATTGCCAGGGCATTTTATGAAACCGCTGCAAGGCTCAAGGTAAAACGGATTGTCATGGGCGAGTGCGGCCATGCATTTAGGTCTACTTATGATG
>QMMT01000418.1 GCA_003647385.1 Deltaproteobacteria bacterium | reverse complement strand
GCAAGAATAGCAGTGGACGAGAAAAAGAAGAATCCGCTGGATTTTGTTTTGTGGAAGCCGGCAAAACCGGGCGAACCTTCCTGGGAAAGTCCCTGGGGTAATGGAAGGCCCGGATGGCACATAGAGTGCTCTGCCATGAGCTATGAATACCTTGGAGAAGGGTTTGATATCCATGGCGGTGGTAAAGATCTGATATTTCCTCACCATGAAAATGAAATCGCCCAGAGTGAGGCGGTATTTGGCGGTCAATTTGTCAAATACTGGATTCATAACGGGTTTGTGGACATTAACAATGAAAAAATGTCAAAATCCCTGGGCAATTTTACTATGATAAAAGAAGTGCTTAGGACATATTCTCCAGAGGTGATCCGTTTATTTCTTCTTTCAAAACATTACAGGAGTCCCATTGATTACTCTGAAGACTCCATGAGAGAAGTTTCCCTGGGGCTGGACAGGATTTATGCCTTCCTTGAAAGGCTGGAAAATGTCGGTATAACCGTTATGGATGGGTATCAAAAAGGAGAGTTATGGAATAATTTTTCTTTTGCCATGAATGATGACTTTAATTCTGCAAGAGCTCTGGGATTTGTTTTTGAAGCGGTCAAAAAAGGGAACAAGCTTCTGGATGAAAGCAATGACAAGCCTGATAATGATTCTTTGGAAACCCTGAGCCTTTTTTACAATGACATTAAAGCTGCTGCCAATATCATGGGGATTTTTTTGTTGGACCCGCAAGCATATTTTAAGGCTAAAAAAGATAAAGGCGTGGCCCAGACAGCCATTGATCCATCTGAAATTGAGGATTTAATCCAAGAGCGAACAGATGCCCGTAAAAATAAAAATTTTGCAAGAGCAGATGAGATCAGGGATCATCTTCAAGGATTGAATATTCTTCTTGAGGATGGACCGGAAGGAACCACCTGGCGATTTGAATAAATCTTCTGTCAAGACAGAAAAATCAAATCAATCATCATCCTATAAACTGGGAATGTTTCCCGGCGTTTTTACCCCCAGTATTCTGACCATTCTGGGTATTATCCTGTTTTTGAGAATGGGATATACCGTAGGACATGCAGGCCTTGGAAAAGTGCTTATCCTTGTAACCATTGCAAGTCTTGTTTCTATACTCACAACGACTTCTCTATCTGCCATTGCTACCAATCTCCATGTAAAAGGCGGTGGGGGGTATTACTTGATTTCAAGAACGCTGGGAGTTCAATTCGGTGGGGCCATCGGGCTGCCAAGGCAAAGGTTAAGGCAGAAGAAGCCGCCAAAACCTTTGAACAGATTTCCAATGGCAATGGTAAAGAAGATGCTAGCCCTTCATAAATTTACCGCTTTTTGTTCAGTTTTGCCCAGGCATCCCTCATCGTCACTGTTCTGTTAAACACGGGAGTATCTTTGGTGGTATCTTTTTTAGAGTCCAGGCAGAAGTATCCAACCCTTTCAAACTGGTATACTTTTTCAGGTGCTGCCGTGATCAGGCTTTTTTCCAGTTTACAGGACTCAAGTTCTTCCAGGGAGTCGGGATTTAAATTTTCAATAAAATTTTGTTTGTTCTGCTCAGGGTTCTCATCTTTAAACAGCCGGTCATAGAGTTTTACTTTGGCATCAATACAATCATTGGCATTCACCCAGTGAATGGTGCCTTTGACTTTCCTGCCGTCCGGGGCATTCCCACCCCTTGTTTTTGGGTCATAGGTGCAGATCAGTTCTTTGACATGCCCTGATTCATCTTTGACGATATCTTTGCAGGTGATCAGATAGGCATATCTTAACCTGACTTCCCGGCCAGGACCTAAGCGGAAGAATTTTTTCGGCGGATCTTCCATGAAATCATCCTGCTCCACATAGATCTCTTTGGAAAAGGTGATGTTCCTTGTGCCCATTTCTTCTTTCTGGGGATGATTTTTAGCTGTCAGATCTTCCGTCAGGTCATCGGGATAGTTTTCAATGATAATTTTTAAGGGTTTTAACACGCCCATGACCCGGGGGGCTTTTTCATTCAGGTCATCTCTCAGGCAGCTTTCTAAAAGCCCCATATCAATACGGCTGTCTTTTTTGGAAACACCGATAATGTTACAGAAATTTCTGATGGACTCCGGGGTATACCCCCTTCTTTTTATGCCTTCCAGGGTAGGAAGTCTTGGGTCGTCCCATCCTTTAACATGGTTTTCTTCCACAAGCCGCTGCAGTTTTCTTTTACTCAGGACGGTAAAGTTGATATTCATTCGTGCAAATTCAATCTGCTGGGGATGACAGGGTGTTTCTAACGCATCCAGGGTCCAGTCATACAATGGCCTGTGATCTTCAAATTCAAGGCTGCACAGGGAATGGGTAACTCCTTCCAGAGAATCGGAAAGACAATGGGTAAAATCGTACATGGGATAAATACACCATTGATCTCCTGTTCTGGGGTGTGAGGCTTTTTTTACCCTGTAAATAATGGGGTCACGCAGGTTGATATTGGGCGATTTCATGTCGATTTTTGCCCTGAGTGTATGTTCTCCTTCACCAAATTCACCATTTTTCATCCGGGTAAATAAGTCTAAATTTTCTTCCGCCGATCTCTTCCTGTAAGGGCTGTCTTTTCCAACTGCCGTTAAAGTGCCCCTGTATTCTCTGATCTCATCAGCGGTAAGACTGCACACATACGCTTTGCCTTTTTGAATCAATTCAACGGCAAATTCGTAGAGTCGATCAAAGTAATCAGATGCAAATAAAGGGGTTCCAAATTCAAAGCCCAGCCAGTTAACGGTTGATTTAATGGAATCAATATAGATTTGTTTTTCCTTTGCCGGGTTGGAGTCATCAAATCTTAAATTGCACTTGCCGTTAAATTTATTGGCCATATTAAAATTCAGGCAAATGGATTTTGCATGCCCGATATGAAGGTATCCATTAGGCTCAGGTGGAAAACGGGTGACAACCTTACCGCCATTTTTATTCTTTTTTATATCTTCTTTGATGATTGATTCAATAAAATGCCCTTTTGTAGTATCTGTTTCCATTGATATCTATATCCTTACGGTTATGGTTAAATGTAAAATTTTTATTTATCACATATTGGAATTGTGAGGCAAACACTAATACTTAGATATTGAATAATAATTATCTATAAAAATCACAGGCAATCCAGCCGAACAAATCCAGGCTCAATCTCCACCGTGAACTGAGGTTAACCGTATGGCTTTCAGGATAAGGGTGTTGTGGGCTGGGGAATTAAAACCCCCGACTACCCGATTCGGCACTCTCTGCTCG
>QMMT01000417.1 GCA_003647385.1 Deltaproteobacteria bacterium | reverse complement strand
GCAATATAAAATCATCCAAATTCTTGACCTGGATAAACAGTTTTGGTATTCAGATCAGTATGAAATCAATCGATGAACAGATATTAAGAGCGACAAAAGAGATGATCGTCAAATTCATTGAAATGGGAAGATTATCTCCATCAAATCTTCATGAAGCCTTTAAAGATATTTATGCGACGGTCAATGAAACCGTTAAAAAGAATGTGAGCGAAAAAGCCTCTTCTAATGACAAACAAGATTAGTGATACGGTTCAAAAAATAAAACTGGGGATAAGGAAGGGCTTAACAAAAGGATGGAAAGGTCTTGTCTGGCTGTTGAAGATTATCATTCCCATTTCTTTTGCTACCACCCTGCTGGTTCACTTTGAAATTATTTATAAACTTGATTTTCTGCTGACTCCGGTCATGACCTGGATCAGTCTGCCGGCATCGGCAGCCCTGGTTTTAATTATCGGTCTTTTTACCGGGATCTATGGAACGGTGGCTGCTCTTTCAGTCATGCCCTTTTCAATTGAGCACATGACCTTAATCGCCATTTATACCCTGATATCCCATAACATCATCCAGGAAAGCATCGTGCAGGGTAATTCAGGGATTAACACTTTTTTTGCGGCTTTTTTCAGACTGTTTATGGCGTTTGTGGTAACTTTTATCTGTGCAAAAATAATGGGTATAACCCCGGAAACAGGTGGAGTGACAGGAGCAGAGGCCTTTGCCCGGGAACCCGTGCCGCTTATGGTCATGCTTAAAACCTGGGGGTGGAAAACCTTTAAGCTGATCATTCAGATTTTTTGTATAATCATGCCGCTTATGGTGATTCTGGAACTGGCTAAAACATTTAATATTATAAGTTTTATAACGAAAATGACATCTCCGGTTCTTTCAATTATGGGTTTGAACCGTTCAACCGGGATGCTCTGGCTGACAGCATCCATTTTCGGACTGGCCTATGGGGCCGCAGTCATTGTTGAAGCGACACAGTCCAATGCGTATAAAAAAGAGGACTTAATCAAACTTCATCTTTCCATTGGGATTAATCATTCTATGATTGAAGATCCTGTCCTGTTTCTGCCTTTAGGGCTGCCGATATTCTGGCTATGGATTCCAAGATTGGCTGCCGCCATAATTGTTACCTGGCTTTATACGGTTTTTTTATCTGCAAGGAGGCATTATGCTAAACGAGCTTGCCATAAAAAACTTTGCAATCATTGATGATATACGAATTTCATTTAAAGACGGATTTTCTGTTTTAACCGGGGAAACCGGCACAGGTAAATCGATCATTATTGAGGCTGTCAATCTGCTGCTGGGATCCAGGGCATCGGCTGATCTGGTGAGATCAGGCTGTGACAGTGCAGAACTGGAAGCTTTTTTTGATCTTGATGAGTGTTCAAAAGCTGCAATGATTTTAGAAGAACAGGGCATTGATGGTTCTGACGGCTTAATTGTTCGCCGGGTCATCTCATCTTCAGGCAAAAGCCGTGTATTTATAAATTCAAGACTATCAACTCTGGATCTTCTAAAGCAGGTGACCCGTAATCTTGCTGGCATCTCAAGTCAGCATGCTCATCAGGGGCTTTTAAGACAAGAAAACCACCTGGATATTCTGGATGAATTTGCAGGGACGGTCATTTTAAAAAATGAAGTTAAAAATCTGTACCAGACCATTATTCCGTTAAAGAAAAAAATAAGAGAACTTACCAGGAGTCTGGATACAAAAAGAAAAGAACAGGATTTTCTTAAGTTTCAGATAACTGAAATCAGTGATGCCGTCATTTTGCCCAACGAGGATGAAGACCTTGAAAAGAAACGCCGGACACTCTTAAATGCGTCTAAAATATTTGAAGCAGTCAATCGTTCCATCCATGAAATTCATGACAGGGAAGGATCTCTTGTTGAGCGGCTGTCTTCTTTAAGAAATGATATGGAAAGAGTAAGCGAAACTGACGAATCCCTTGAAAAAATTGCCGGCCAACTGTCCTCAACTCTGTTTGATTTGCAGGATATAACCTCTGAATTAAGAGATTTTTCTTCTTTCATTGATCTTGACCCGACTTCCCTTGAAATGACGGATCAAAGACTGGATTTAATTTCCAGGCTGAAAAGAAAATATGGCGGAAGTCTTGATGCGCTGTATGATGAGTATGACGCTATGCAAAAGAGGTTATCCCAGACCACTGAGATTGAAAAGCAGATTAATATTTTCAAAAAAGATATAAAACAGGGTTTAAAAGAGATTCAGCAAAAGGCAGAATCGTTATCAGCCTTAAGAAAAACAGCAGGTGAAACCTTATCTATACATGCTAAAAATGAGTTGCATGCCCTTGAAATGGGGAAAGCCAAATTTGAAGTTGCCTTTTCCACTCAGAGCGCAGCAGATTCAGAAGATATCGCAACAGCCAGCGGGGAAAAAATAGGGCACAGCGGGTTGGATAAAGTCAGATTTTTACTCAGCCCAAATCCTGGCGAGGCTTTAAAGCCGCTTGTTAAAATTGCATCAGGTGGTGAGCTCTCAAGAATTGTTTTGGCATTAAAAGCGGTGTTATCAAAAAATCAATCCCTGGAAACATTGATTTTTGACGAAGTAGATGCCGGCATCGGGGGAGCAACATCTGAAAAAGTCGGTCTTAAATTAAAACAATTGTCACAAAAGCATCAGGTGATTTGTATCACGCACCTGGCTCAGATTGCAAAATATGCTGCGAATCAGTTCAGGATATCCAAGGATGTAAACAATGGACGAACTTTTACAACCATTATTCCATTGAAAGAAGGGAAGACAAGAGTTGAAGAAATTGCCAGAATGATTGGTGGCAAGCATATTACAGACGCAACTCTGACCCATGCCAAAGAGCTGCTTGGTCAAGCTTCATCTTGACAAACAGCTATATATGGTTAAATTAAGGAATTATTAAAAATTCGGGATAAAGGAGTTGTTATGCCAATATATGAATTTAAATGTTCAAAATGTGAAGAGTTTTTTGAAGTCATTGTAATGGGTTCAAATCAAAATGATATCGTCAGTTGCCCCAAATGCGAATCAATGGAATATGAAAGAGTTGTTTCCAAAACCAATTTTTCCATGGGAAGCTCATCTGCCGGGCCATCTAAAGGGGTTCAAACCCAGGAAAGAGAATGTTCCGGTGGGTCCTGCAAAACCTATACTGTAGCAGGCGAGACAAAATAACAATAATAAAATTACCTGTTGACCTTAAGCTTTTCTCTGTTTAGAAATTTGATATAAAATTATTGCCGAACGAAAAAGG
>QMMT01000416.1 GCA_003647385.1 Deltaproteobacteria bacterium | reverse complement strand
TTTTAAAAAGGAGATTTAAAATGAGAAAACAAATTTTAACGTCAATGATCATGTGTTTTTTGGTTACCCTAATTTTTACTACAGGCCTATGTGGGCAAGCGTCTGCTAAACAAATAAAACTTAAAGTTGTTTCTTTTACTTTCTTGGATTCTCTGGAAAATAAAATGTTACAATTATTTATCGAAAGGGTCAATGAGCGTGCTAAAGGTGAGCTTTTCATGGATTTAATAGGAGGGCCCGAAATTATTAGCCCCTTTGAACTTGCCCAATCGGTGTCAAAAGGAATAATTGATGTTGGGCTCAATTCTACAAGCTTTTATCCAGGTACAGTTCCTGGCGCTGAAGCATATTTAGCCTCTAAGTTGAGTATTCAGGAATTACGGAAAAATGGTTTTCATGATTTTGTTATAGAACAGCATAAAAAAGCCAACCTTTATTACCTTGGTGCTATGTTTGAGAGTGTTGACACGTGGAATATCTTTTTGACCAAACCAGTGACTAATCTGAATGAGCTTAAAGGGCTTAGATTAGGTGATGGAACCGTTGCCTTGCCTTTTCTAAAAAAAATCGGAGCTGTTTCAGTGACTCTCGGACTTGAAGAGTCATATACGGCTCTCGACAGAGGGATCGCTGACGGAATACTTTATCCCCGTTTGTTAATTCCCCAGTTTAAACTTGATGAAAAGCTTAAGTATTATATTGAAGGAGGCTTCTTTAGGAATGATACAAGCCTATTCATGAATCTGAACAAATGGAATAGCTTACCAAAACATTTACAGAAGATAATGCAGGAAGTTGCCATATCCCTTGAGAAAGATTCTGAAAATTTTGCAAACAAAGTAGACATGGATATCAGAAAAGCGATGGAGACTTCTGGAGTTAAAAAAATTATTCTCCCAGAGGCTGATAAAAAGAAAATGCTTGATCTCATTTATCAGACAGAATGGGAACAAGCAGTTGAAAGATATCCTGATTTTGGTCCTGAGCTCGTTAATACCCTTCGGTAATGAAATGCTTAACAAGAAAATTACACGAATTAGTTTTATATTGAAGCCGAGGACTTTCAATATACAGCTACTGAATTTGCTTCAGGTATATTTGAGTATCCTTTAGTATTTTTTTTAAAACAGACATGGAAAAAAGGATAAACCAATGAATCATCAAAAATACTGGAACCCGGTTTTGGAAACACTACCCCGGGAAAAACTTAAGCTTCTGCAGTTTAAAAAGTTCAAACGAATATTAAACTGGGCCTATACCCATTCAAAATTTCATAAAGCACTTTATGAAACAGCAGGGTTAACCCCAGATGATATTTGTTCCTTTGATGATATTAAAAAGATTCCAAAGGTTGAAAAATCCATGATGAGAGGGATTCAGAATAAAGATCCCTTCCCCTATGGAGATGCCTTGTGTGTTCCCCTCGAAGAGGTGTCAACATTCAGGCAGACAAGTGGTACAACGGGCCAGCCCGTTTATCAGCCCGATACCTGGCAGGACTGGGAATGGTGGTCAGAATGCTGGTCTTTTGTTTTATGGGCTCAAGGGTATCGTCCCAATGACAGGGTATTTATTCCTTTTGGGTATAATATTTTTGTTGCTTTCTGGGCCGGCCATTATGCAGCGGAAAAACTGGGCTGCGAAGTGGTACCAGGAGGTGTCCTTGACACCCAGTCCCGCATATTGAAAATACAGGAATTAAATGCAAGCGCCATAATGGCAACCCCTACATATGTCTTAAGAATGGCGGATGTGGCAAAGAACAAGATGGGAATCGAGCCAAGTGAACTCTCCATCAATAAAATCACCTGTGCAGGAGAGCCTGGGGCCAGTATTCCAAGCACGAAAAAAAGGATGGAAGATGCCTGGGGGGCCAAAGTATATGACCACTCCGGTGCAACGGAAATCGGTGCATGGTCATACGAGTGCAGAAACCAGCCCTGCGGGATGCATGTCAATGAAGCCATGTTTCTTGTGGAGATAGAAGATATAGATACGGGTGAGATTATAGAAGAGGCGGGACGAAAAGGAAAAATGGTTATCACTGCCCTGGATAGGGTGGCTCAGCCCTGCATACGGTTTGATTCCAAAGATGTAATTGAGTGGGATTCAGAACTCTGTTCATGCGGCCGGTCCTTTAGGTTGATCAAGGGCGGTGTCCTTGGTCGGGCAGATGATATTACAAAGGTGAAAGGGGTGCTCCTTTCTCCTGCTGCCATCGAAGAAGTGGTCAGATCCATTGACGGACTGGGTGATGAGTTTGAAATCATTGTGGATAAACAGGGAGATGTTGACAGGATTAAGCTGAAAGTTGAGCTCATGCCCGAGGTAACAAGAGTGAGTATTGAAAACCAATTAAAAGATCAGCTCCGCTTGAAAACAAATCTGGGATATAGGATCGAATTTTATGATTATGGCAGCCTGCCGCGGTATGAAGTAAAAGCAAAACGATTTAAGGATTTGCGGAAAACAAATATCTAAGAAAAGGAGGAAACGCCATGAAAAATTGTCTCGGCGTGAATGGGGTTAACGATAAAATCCTTAAGGTAAAACAATTATTGGTTGAGCTTGAATCAGATGCAAAACAATTTCCGGCCCTTGACAGAAATTCGAAAAGGGCCCTGGCAAGTATAAAAATGCTGGAATTAAATATTTCAGATATCGTGGCCTTTGATTTGGCTGATTCTTAAGGAGAGAAAAAATGAATCCTACAAAGATCTTAAGAGGTAAACGTATTTTAATTGTTGATGATGAACCCGACGTAATTGAATCTTTAATTGAGCTTTTGGACATGTGTAAAATAGACACAGCCACTTCTTTTTCAGATGGAAAAAAGCTACTGGAAAATCAAAGTTATGATATTGCTATCCTTGATATCATGGGGGTGGAAGGATTTGAACTTTTAAAGATAGCCAACGATCAAAACCTACCAGTACTAATGCTTACAGCCCATGCACTATCAGAAAAAAATCTAATAAAATCAGCAAAAGAAGGCGCTGCCTACTTTGTTCCAAAAGATAAAATGAGCGATATTGATATTTTTCTTATTGATATTTTTCAAGCCTTAGATAAAAATAAAAGTACATGGGAAAGATTGTTTGATCGGCTTGGTGGATTCTATGACAAACGGTTTCAGGGGACAAACTGGAGAGTACAAGAAAAACGTTTTTGGGAAAAAAAAATGAAGACAAGATTTTGATTTAATTGCTTCAATTTTATTCTTTAATATGATGAAACCACGCCCACAGAGAAAGTGGCTTCATCATATT
>QMMT01000415.1 GCA_003647385.1 Deltaproteobacteria bacterium | reverse complement strand
GTGATATGGAATAAAGATAGACTTTTTCATCCTTTTGGATGCCGGAATAAAAACTATTCAGGCAGATAATGATACTTCGCAGGCAGTTGCCAAGTAGCATGCCGCCAATGGGGATCATATATTTAGCTTCAAAAAGGTTGTCAATTTTCACGACTATACCATTAAAAAAAAACAGGATAATGGTGAACGGAATCAGTAAAGAAAAAAATACTGGTATGAAAAAAAGTTTCACCTTGAGGTTGCTTGACCGGATGATGGACTGACAGGCAATGGATATCATGATTAAAAGATATATTGTGTTTAAAACCGGTGAGTTAAATTTGAATAAATACTTAAGATAAATTCCGACAAACCCCAATTGTACACACATTCTGATGATTGAGGTGATCATGGTCTTATTGATTGTGAGTGTTAAACGCCTGTTGATAAAAAAAACAGGGATAAGAAATAGAATCAATGATGTAAGTGATAAAAAACTAAGATCCTGAGCACCCAATTTACACCCACCTTTCGATTTTTACGGCATTATTTTCTTTCCAGACATCATCATGGGAAATCAAAACAATGGTTTTTTCTTGATCCATAACATAGTCTGCTATCTTTTTTTTCATGATATCATCAAGTGCTGATGTGGGTTCATCTAAGAGCCAGACCGGCCGATCCAGAAGAAAACAGATTAAAAGCCCAATTCTCTGGCGCTCTCCACCGGACAGCTCTGTGACGGTTTGATTTAGGATTTTACTACTGAGATCAAGAAAGTTAAGCAGATCCATCAAATGGGTTTTGTCCTGATTTTTCAAATCGTTTTGTTCCAAAACTTCATCAAGAAAAAGGTTTACCCTTTCATTCCTAAGATCAATATCCTGGCTGAGATAAAAAATCTGACGCCGGATATTCTTGATATGCTCTTTAACAATGTCAAGATCATTAAATGAGACCTTTCCCTTGTCTATTGTTTCAAACCCGAGAAGAACTTTAAATAAAGTTGTTTTGCCGATACCTGATTTACCCTGAATCAGGACCTTTTCATTTTTTTGAACAAAAAAGTCCAATCCTGAAAAAATTTCTTTACTCTTTCGTTTCAGGTAGACAGATTTAAATTTAATCATTTTGTTTGTCTCCAATCTCATGGAAGAGCTCAGCCGCTTTTTCCCCGGCATCTATGAAAACTTCCAGCCCCAATGAAGTAATAGAATAATATTTTCTAACCTTACCGCTGACAACCTGTTTTTCTTTTGTAAGCAGACCGCTTTGTTCCATCTTATTTAGGAGGGGGTATAAGGTTCCGGGGCCGATGTTGTATCCATGTTTTTTGAGCTCTTCCATCATCCAGGCACCGTAAACAGGTTCCTGTTTTGTGTGGTGCAGGATATGCAACTGGACAAACCCGTGATAGAGTTTTTGTAATATTTTCTTTTTCATTTGATAAACAGGCTCCTTTGGCTGTCAAATATCAATATTGTATTTCGATATCGATATTTGATAAAGTAGTTCTATCTTTCTATTTTGTCAATAAAAAGCGTCAGGTGATGCAAGCTCAAGGATAAATTCCCTCCAGGGCAATTATCCACAAGCCAAAAAGTTCTGATATTGCATTTTAAAGGATTTAGCTGTATTTTAGGGCTTTAACCGCTAAAAGGTCAAAACATTTTATGAAATTTGATACATACCATATATCATCCACGCTTAAAAGAAACCTGTCAGGGTTGGGGTTTAAACGTCCCACAGATATCCAGTACAAGGCTATTCCTTCCATTATGAAGGGAGAGGATGTCCTTGCCATAGCCCAGACCGGTACGGGGAAAACAGCTGCATTTGCCATTCCCATAATCGATAAAATTCACAGGACAAAAAAATCAAAGCAGTCCTGGGGGATTAAATGTATTATCATGGTGCCCACAAGAGAGCTGGCTGCCCAGATCGGGTCCGTGTTTAATGGTCTTTCAAAACATACCAGGGTAAAAGCATTTGCAGTTTACGGCGGCGTTGAACAGGATCCCCAGATTAAAAAGCTTTCCGACGGCATTGATGTGCTTGTGGCAACACCCGGGCGGATGTTTGACCTGATCAGCCAGGGGGCGATTAATCTGAAACGGGTGGATACCCTTGTCCTTGATGAAGCGGATCAGATGCTGGATCTTGGATTTATCAAGGATATCAGTGCGGTAAAGAAAAAACTTTTTCAAAAGCACCAGACACTTTTCTTTTCCGCAACAATCAATAAAGAGATTAAAAAGCTTGCTTTTTCCCAGGTAAAATCTTCAGCCATAAGGATTCAAATTTCCCCGGAAGATCCGGTTTCCAAAAATGTCACTCATTTTGTCATGTCTGTTGAAATGGATGATAAACGCTTTTTTTTAAGACGATTCATTAATGACAACCCAAAAGCAAGGATCATTGTTTTTGTCAGAACAAGGGTCCGGGCGGAACGGGTGGCAAAAGCCCTTGAAAGAGGGGGGATTTTGTCTGCGACCCTTCACGGGGAAAAGGACCAAAAAGACAGGACTGATGTGATGAACGCCTTTAAACAAAGCAAAATAAATATTTTGATTGCCACGGATGTAAGTGCCAGGGGCATTGATATCCCTGATGTTCATTATGTCATTAACTATGATCTTCCTGAAAAGAGCGAAAATTATGTCCACAGGGTGGGAAGAACAGGCAGAGGCGTAAAAAAAGGCATTGCCATATCCTTTTGCAGTACAGAAGAGAAAGAACGCCTTGACGCAATTCAGGGGTTTTTAAATAAAAAAATTGAAATGATCCCCATCAGCAAAAAAGAGCATGCCGAAACCATTACCTTTTCCAATGAGACGCAAAGTGTTCAGGATTTAATTAAAGAGCAGGAAGCCTGGGAAAAAAAAAATAAAAAGAAACGAAAAAAGAAAAAATGAGTTCCTTTCACTATAAAGTTTTACGTTCACTTCCATGCTGTGAAGATTCTTATCCAAGCCCTAATTCTTTCAATCGTTTTTCATTGGGGATACCATCTGATGTCCAGTTTTGTTCCTGATAGTATTCATCCAGCATTTCCTGAAGGTGACAGACCATACCTTTTGCCGGTCCGGCAGGCATGGGCTCATGAGTCAGCCTTTCAGGCAGGCTGTCGTCCTTGCGGGAAAACCCCGCTTTTGATAGAAATAATCGTTCGGCAGTGATGATGCGCTCACCCGCCTGCATCAACTCATCAAGGGTATAATTTGCGCCCGTTGCGGCATTCAGGTATTCCATAATTCCTGTGGGTGGTACATCAACAACAAGAACTTTTCCTCTC
>QMMT01000414.1 GCA_003647385.1 Deltaproteobacteria bacterium | reverse complement strand
TGCTATTGTGGAAGGAACACTGGATAATATTAAAAGATTTATCCGTGATATTTATGATAAAAATCCGCTGCTTGCGTCTGTGACACATATTGAGTCCTCTGACACGCAGGTTCAAAATTTTTCTTCGTTTCAAATTGTAAAAAGCCGTGCTTCCAAAAGCCGGGCAACTTTAATTTCTCCTGATGTAAGTATTTGTTCAGACTGTCTTACTGAAATGAAAGACTTTAACGACAGGCGATATGAATACCCGTTTATCAATTGCACCAACTGCGGCCCGCGGTATACCATTATTGAAGATATTCCCTATGACCGTCCCAAAACATCCATGAAACATTTTAAGATGTGTGCGGTCTGTCAGCAGGAGTATGATGATCCGCTGGACAGAAGATTTCATGCCCAGCCCAACGCGTGTCCGGACTGCGGTCCCCGGGTTTTTTTAACAGACAATAAGGGTAAAAGGATTGATTCGGATTCAAAAAATGCCGTCACACTTGCTGCACAGTATTTAAGCCAGGGTAAGATTGTTGCGGTAAAGGGGCTTGGCGGGTTTCATCTGGCCTGTGATGCGTCCAGTAAAAAGGCTGTAAAGCGATTAAGACTAAGAAAAGCACGGCCCCATAAACCCTTTGCCTTAATGGCTGAATCGGCATCCCGTTTGTTTGACCATGTCCATGTAAGTTCCAGTGAAAAACAACTCTTAGAATCCTATCACAGACCCATTGTTCTCTTAAACAAAAAGCAGACAAAAAATAATCATGGACCGGTATTGGATGTGGCTCCTTATAATAAAACGTTTGGGGTCATGCTGCCCTATACACCCTTACACTATCTGCTGCTTGAAAAGGGACCTGATATTCTTGTGATGACCAGCGGCAATCGTTCAGGAGAGCCGCTTTCCATTGACAATGAAGATGCTTTGGATGCATTCTCTCACATTGCTGATTATTTTTTGCTTCACAACAGGGACATCTATTTCCGGGCAGATGATTCCATTGTAAGGTTTCAGGCCGGTGAGCAAAGATTTATTAGAAGATCCCGTGGATATGCCCCTCTGCCGGTTCTTTTAAATAAAAAAATGCCGAAGATTCTTGGATGCGGAGGCGGGCTCAAGAGTACGGTCTGCCTGACCCGGGACAATTATGCATTTTTAAGCCAGCATATCGGTGATCTGGATAATGTGAAGGTATACGGCTTTTTTAAGAACAGTATAGATCATTTAAAAAATATCCTGGATATTCAACCGGATATCATTGCCCATGATATGCACCCGGGCTATATGAGCACCGATTATGCTACTGCACAAAAAGATGTGAAAAAGATAGCTGTTCAGCATCACCATGCCCATGCCGCAGCCTGTATGGCAGAAAATGATCTTGATGAAGCAGTCATTGCCATAACCCTTGATGGCACTGGATATGGAACCGATGGCCATATCTGGGGCGGAGAAATTCTTTTATGCACACACAAAGCATTTAAAAGAAAAGCACACCTGTCATACATTAAAATGCCGGGTGGTGATGCTGCTGTTCTTGAACCATGGCGCATGGCAGCGTCGGTTCTTTATCAGGCCTTTGGAAATGATTTTTTAAGTCTGGATGTTCCCTATATAAAAGAGATGCAAAAAGAAAAACTCTCCTTTGTGTGCCAGATGATGGAAAAGAATTTGAACTCCCCATTGACATCCAGTGCAGGAAGACTGTTTGACGCAGTGGCTTCCCTTCTTTGTATCCGGCATGAAATTTCCCATGAAAGCCAGGCTGCAATGGAACTTGAAGCAATGGCAAATGAAAATATACCAGAAAAAAATATACTGGATGGTGTCTATGAATTTGATATTATACACCATAAGACAGGTGACAATGATCGGCTATTTGAAATTAATATGATGCCCTCTATCCGGCAGATAATAGAAGATTTACAGGAGGGTAAGCCGTTGGGCCTCATCAGCTCAACGTTTCATCATACACTGGTTGCAGCCTTTACAGATGCGGCGATCAGGGTGAGTAAAGAAACCGGTATCACCAAAACGGTCCTCTCCGGGGGGGTATTTAATAATGATATCATTTTGACAGGAATGATCAAAGCGCTTGAAGAAAATTGCCTTAAAGTATACACACACACAAAAGTACCAACCGGAGATGGCGGAATTCCATTAGGCCAGGTGGTGGTTGCGGCGGCTTTGGAGGAAAAGTAAGATATGAGTTTGAAATATGTTGAAGAATACAGGGATGGAGATCTTGCAAGGCACCTTGTGAAAAAAATCCATGCTGTCAGCAAAAAAGAGTTAAGGCTGATGGAGGTTTGCGGCACCCATACCATGTCCATTTTCAGGCATGGCATAAGAAGCGTTCTGCCCAGAGGCATCACTCTTTTATCGGGTCCTGGCTGCCCTGTCTGTGTGACCGCCCAGAAAGATATTGATGCATTTGTGGCCTTTGCAGGGATTAAGAATGTGATTGTGACAACCTTTGGAGATCTTATAAAAGTGCCGGGGTCAGGTTCGTCCCTTGCCAGAGAAAAAGCATCCGGAGCCGATGTCAGAATTGTTTATTCAGTATTTGATGCCGTTAACATTGCCAGGGAAAATAAAGATAAAGAGGTGGTGTTCTGTGGCGTGGGGTTTGAAACAACCATTCCAACGATTGCGGCCGGTATTCTCATGGGAATCGAGGCAAGAGTAGATAATTTTTCCAGTTATTCGTCCAATAAACTCACACCGCCGGCCCTTGCCGCCCTGCTGGAAACAGATGGTGTGGAAATTGACGGCTTTATTTTGCCTGGCCATGTCTCTGTGATTACGGGAACCGATGCCTACAGGGATACATTTGAAAAATATGATATACCGTCGGTGATTGCAGGGTTTGAACCCATTGATATTCTAAAGGCCATCCTTATTTTAGTCCAGCAGAACGAGGCGGGAAAACCTGCTCTTGAAAATGCATACCCACGAGCCGTATCCGATGAAGGGAATACAAAGGCAAAACAGATCATGAACCAGATCTTTGAGGTCTGTAATGCATTCTGGAGAGGGATTGGGGAAATTCCTTCAAGCGGTATGGGCTTGAGAAAAGAGTATCAACGGTTTGATGCTGCCATTAAATTTGGTATGGATATGCCCGATGTGCCGGAACCAAAAGGCTGTGCCTGCGGAGAAATTCTTCTGGGGTTGAAAACACCTGAAGACTGTGCGCTTTATAAGAAAAAATGCACACCCATGAACCCTGTGGGACCCTGCATGGTTTCAAGTGAAGGATCGTGCGCTGCATTCTATAGATA
>QMMT01000413.1 GCA_003647385.1 Deltaproteobacteria bacterium | reverse complement strand
TAATAAAAATCAGACAGGAAAAAAAGATGATTTGTAAAATAATATCTATTATTAAAAGATTTTCGCTGCTGACAAATAGTGTGTAACAAAATAATACAATCCTTAAACCAGATATAATCAATATAAGGATAAAGTGTTCTTTTTTAGAGCTCACGGCAAAAACAGCTGACAATAAAACAATAAGGAAAAAAAAATTTGTAAGAAAATTTGCCTGAAAAAAGTCAATAAAAAACGGTGCTGCAATGGAGTAAAAAACCAGGATGACTAAAAGAAAAGTAAATTTTTCTTTATAAAACCAGCCTTTTGTTGTTAAATCCTTATAATCCATTGTTATTTTTTTACCCTGAAAACAGTTGCAGATGAGTTTGCAACTGTTTTATTTTTTATGGCGGGCATCTAAATTTTCTGCCATTTAATCTGGTAAAAGATCACATAAAGTACAGGCACAATGATCAGAGTCAAGCCTGTGGCAAATGTCAGTCCACCCATGATAGTTATTGCCATACCCTGAAAGAAGGGATCAATAACAAGGGGCATCATGCCGAGAACAGTGGTAATTGCAGCCATACACACAGGACGCATACGACTTACAGAGGCATCTGTCACAGCAGTAAGCGGTTCTTTACCCTCTGATAGTTCAATATTAATCTGATCCATGAGCACAATGGCATTCTTGATAAGCATACCAGTGAGACTGAGCATGCCAAGCAGAGACATAAAACCAAATGGCGCACCAAATCCAAGAAGGCCAATCGTCACTCCAATGATTGCAAAAGGAACCAGCAGTATAATGATAAGTGGCTGTTTCAGGTTATTAAAAAGCATGATAATGATAAATATCATGGCAATTGTGGGAGCAGCCATATTGGCCTTAATTCCTGCAATGGCCTTGGCTGAGTCATCTTTTTCCGCTCCCCATGCCAGTTCATAACCCTTAGGTAGCTTTATGGCTTCAATTTCAGCTTCAATTGATTCCTGCATTTCACTTGGCAGGAGGCCGAATTTTATATTGCCCCTTGTGCTGATAGTGAGCTTGCGGTCAAAGCGCATGCGATAGGGATCATCAAAAACAGTTTCAAAACCTGAGACAACCTGACTGATGGGAATGTATTTTTTAAATACAGGGCTGTAAACCTGAATATCCTTTAAGTGTTCCACATCAAAGCGTTCGTTTTCAGGAAGACGTGAAATAATGGGCAAAAGAAAATCTTTCTCCCTGTAGAGTCCCACCCTTGATCCGGTTGATGCGTTCTCCAAAGCCTCGGTAAGCATTGATCTTGTTACACCAGCCTGCTTGGCTCTGACCGCATCAAAAACAGGAACAATTTTTTTAACCGGCGGGCGCCAGTCATCCCAAACCCTGGCACTGTCGGGATATTTACGCATAACAGCCTGGGCTTTGGCTGAAAGTTCCCGCAGCATTTTATCATCCGGGCCAGAGAATCTGGCTTCAATGTCATAATCGCTTCCAGGGCCTAAAGCAAATTTTCTTAAAACCGGGTAGGCATCAGGATAATTATCAGAGATATAGGTCTCTAATTCAGGAATTAAGCCATCAATCTCCTTATAATCATGAAGAGAAACAAGCATGAGGGCATAGGCAGCATCACTGCTCTGTTCCGGTTGAAAAGTCAAAAGAAATCGTGGTGGGGCATTCTTTATATAGGAAGCAACAGAAGAGACACGCTCATCTTCAAGTATATGAGCTTCAATGGTGGTGATGTCAGAGGTAGTTTGGCGAATATCACTTCCCGACGGCAGCCAGTAATGCACCATAAACATTGTTTTTGTAGCAGGAGGGAAAAAACTTCCTTTTAAGAAACCAAAACCGTAAATTGAACCTGCAAGCATGGCTATGACAACTAATAGAGTTATCCAGCGTACTCGAATGCAGAGGCTCAGGATTTTTTTATAGGTAACAAAAATAATACCTTTGTAAGGGTCTGCCATCTCTTCAGTAGAACCGCCGCTTTTTAAAAACATTTTGCAGAACAGCGGGGTTATGGTAATGGCAATAATCCAGCTCATCATCAAAGAGACGAACATAACCTGAAAGAGTGAGCGGCAGAATTCTCCTGTGCTGTCCTGGGACATACCAATACTCCAGAAGGCAAGAACAGCTATTATTGTTGCACCAAGAAGCGGCATCTGGGTCTGGCTTACCACCTCGGCAGCAGCTTTTATTCTGTCTTTACCTGCCTGGATTCTAATCAGCATGCCTTCTGTTACAACAATGGCATTGTCAACAAGCATACCAAGGGCAATAATAAGGGCGCCAAGGGAAATTCTCTCTAAACTGATCCCCCACATATCCATAAAAATCAGGGTGCCAAGAACAGTAATGGCAAGAATTGCACCGATTAAAAGGCCGCTGCGAAGCCCCATAAAAATAAGAAGCACAATAACAACAATACCAATGGCGCTAAGAAAGTTCATTACAAAGGCATTAATAGCGATGGTAACATCAGTGGCCTGGAAATTAATAACATCAAGTTTCATACCAACGGGCAGCATTTCAGTTAATTCATCAAGACGTTTCTTAACATCCTCTCCAAGCTTTACAACATTACCGCCTAAAGCAACGGAAATACCAATGGAAATTGACGGAATTCCATTAAAATGCAGGACTTCACTTGGAGGGTCAATGTAATCACGGACAACTTCGGCAATATCTTTTAAATAAATTACAGTGTCAGACTCTGCACCGCGAATCTGCAGATTTTTAATGCTTTCAACAGAGTCATACTCTCCTGTAGGGGCGATACGAATATATTCAGGGCCCACTTGAATGGAACCTGCCGGAACCACCATGTTCTGTTCACGCAGGGCATTATAAACAGTGTCAAGGCCAAGGCCAAGCCTGGCAAGTTTTGAAGTTGAAATCTCAACAAAAATTGCTTCAGTCTGTGCCCCCCACAGGGTTACTTTGGAAACATTATTAACAAGCAGAAGTTCTTTGCGCAGATAATCCACTGCATCTTTTAACTCCTTATAAGAGTAACCTTCGGCAGTGACAGCAAGCAGGATGCCAAAAACATCACCAAAATCATCATTAACAATAGATGGCAGGGTCCCGGGAGGAAGGTTGCCCTGGACATCCCCGACTTTTCTGCGTAATTCATCCCACACCTGGGGGAGGTCATCTGCTCCATATTGATCTTTCATAGTGGCAGTAATGATGGATAATCCGGGTTTACTTATGGATGTTAGTTCATCAAGCTGCCCGAGCTGCTGAATAGCTGTTTCAAGCTCATCTGTTACCTCTTCTTCCACCTCTTT
>QMMT01000412.1 GCA_003647385.1 Deltaproteobacteria bacterium | reverse complement strand
CACTGCTCAAAAGCCATTTTATCCGGGCAAAGAAAAAATCAATGGCCATTTGCAATCATTAAAAATGCTGTTAGCCAGACAAGACTCGTATTCCCTGATTTATACCTGTTACAATGAAAAAGAAAAAATTGCCGAAATAGCAGGCGATGTGAAACTTCTTTCAACCTTTTATCCCCGGCAGGTTAAATTCTGGAAATTATTGATTAAATCAATTGAAGACTTTCGTGTTAACATAACTGAAATAAAGAAAAATTCAGAAATATTGTCCAAATTCAACAGGTTAACTCAAATCTTAACATCACCATCTCCCTATATTTTGCTCACAGAGGCTGAGGAATTATTAAAAAAAGTTAAAAAACACAATGATCTGATTATTCAAAAAGCAACTGAAGCCCACCGGATGAAGGCAATGTCAAAAGTAGAGGTAATGATTAAAAAACTGGTTAACTTGTTCAATCATTACAACACTGATCAGGCCATGCGTAATACCTTTTTATATGCATTGCGAAATGCCAAGAAACGATTGTCATATAGTAAAAACATCAAAGGAATTGATCTGTTGCTCTGTGATACAGAAGATATGTTTGATGATTTTATTGAAGAGCTTAAAGAAGAATAAAACCTTAAAAAAGCTTGAAGCGAATCCTCAAAACACCATCTTCAAACCCGGTTGTCGTTATTTTAAGCCTTCCAATTTCCTTGGTTGAGCTCACATGGGGACCAATACATGGGCAGGCGTCATAATCCCCGATACGGACAATTCTCAATTTATTCAGATTTTCTTGATCCGGCACCCGATCAATGTTGAATTTCTTTTGAACCTCTTTTTTTGATACCATCTCAATGATAACCGGATGATCTTTTTCTATCTCTTGATTGACCTTTTCCTGTAATTCATTGATCTCAATTTCGGTCAAAGGTCGATCAAAATGGTAGTCACATTTAGATTTTTTTTTATTGATGTGAGCACTGAAACATCTGTTACATCCAAACAACCGCACCATTGTCTGATTCAGCAGATGTTCGGTTGTGTGCATTTTAGGATCATATTTTTTTGACATATTTTACCTTTGGGTCATAAAAGTGATTCAAACCGTGACTCTGTCTGCAAAAAATCATCCGGCAATTCTGCTTCAAAAACCATTTTTTTACCAGAATAAGGATGTCTGAATGAAAGCTGCCAGGAGTGAAGCATTTGCCTTGGGGCAAGATTTTTCTTTTTACGGTATCTTCTGGGTTGGTAGACCCGATCTCCAATTAAGGGGTGGTCAATGGCATAAAAATGAACCCTGATTTGATGAGTCCTTCCTGTTTTCAGCAAGACCTCCATAAGACAGGCTGTTTTAAATTTCTTTTTAACTTTCCAGCAGGTTCTGGCAGGTCTTCCATTTTCATGATTTATGGCCATTATTTTTCTTTTCACTGGATGCCGGCCAATGGGAAGATTAATTTCTCCCTGGTCGGTGGATAAATTTCCAGACACCAGGGCAAGATACTTTTTGACCACTCTTCGCTGTTTAAACTCTTTTTGTAGAAAATGTAACGCTTTTGAGGTTTTTGCAACAACCATCAAACCGCTGGTATCTTTATCCAGCCTGTGAACAATACCGGATCGGGAATGATCGTTTCCAACCCATTTTATTTCAGGCTCATGGAACAATAATGCGTTCACAAGTGTTCCGGACCGATTCCCCGGTGCAGGATGGACCACTAACCCTGCTCTTTTGTTAATCACCATAATATGATCATCTTCATATTTAATATTCAGAGGAATCTTTTCAGGTAAGACCCTGGTATCAATACCTGCATCAGGAATACTCCCGGAAATGATATCCCCCAGGCTTACTCTGTACCCCGGTTTCTTTTTTTTATTATTAACAAGAATATTGCTGTTATTTATCAGGACAGTGGCTTTGCTTCTTGAACAGGTTTTACTATGGTTGGAGATTACCGTATCAAGGCGGGTATCTTTTTGTTCATCATCTATGGTAATGTTTATTTTCATGATAAAAAAACCGGCGGCCTGTTTGTTGTTTTACAGACCGCCGGTTTTCTTTGTTTATTTAATACTAAAAAGGGTTAATTGAAAAGATTTTCAATTTCCTGCATCATTTCTTTCTCATCAATATCCTTGGCTGTAGACAGCTCTTGAACCAATAAATTCTGAGCGGTATCAAGGAGCTTGCGTTCACCAAAGGAAAGATCCTTTTCAATCTTTAACTGGAATAGATCTCTAAAAACTTCAGCAACATCATAGATGGAGCCGGTTTTAATTTTATCCATATATTCCCTGTATCTTCTATTCCATGTCTGGTTATCAGCACCTTGTGCTTTTGCCTGCATGACTTTGTAGACTTCGGGAACCTCTGTTTCAGGGATAACCTCCCTTAAACCAACTGATTCCACATTTGCCGTCGGAATCATTATCACCATACCATTCTCCACTATCTTCATCATATAAAAGTTTAGAGTATCGCCATTGATCTCTTTGCTTTCAATCGATTCAATATAGCCGACACCATGTGCAGGATAAACAGCCAAATCACCTTTGGAAAATTCTTTTTTGCTTAATACACTGTCGTTTGCTTTAATTTTTTTGGATTTTTCACCCATAGATTGTCCACCTTTCTTTTGTAGAAACAGTTAACCCATCATCGGGCAGATAACCACATTTTAACAATATTGTCAATGAAATAATTTATAAAACTATGAACAGATGATATCTCGTGACTCACATCCTGCCATAGTTCAGCAAATTATCTTTTGGTATTAAACAGATTCATGGCAGAAGTCACACCATTTTCAAGAATATATAAACAGACATCTGAAACCGTATCGATACACTGATCCAGTATCTTTATTTCATCAGGGGAAAAACTGCCAAGGACATGACCTGTCACATTTTTTCTCGATCCGGGATGACCAACACCGACTCGAACCCGGATACAGTCTTTTTTGCCAAAGGCATCAATGATGGAGCGGACACCGTTATGCCCGCCATGCCCACGGCTTTTAACGATCTTTATCTTTCCAAAAGAAAGATCCATATCATCATGAACAATAATGATATCTTTTATATCAACCTTATAATATGAAGCAAATTTGTGAATAGGGAACCCGCTTAAGTTCATATAGGACAATGGCTTAACAAGAAAGACATCTTTACCTTTAATTCGTGCTTTTACATACTCGGAATTAAAACGGATTTTATCAATGGTAAGAAGGGATTTTGAAGCGAGTGCTTCAATGGCTAAAAAGCCAATATTATGGCGGGTCCGGGCATAATTT
>QMMT01000411.1 GCA_003647385.1 Deltaproteobacteria bacterium | reverse complement strand
GGTGTTGGTGCTGGTTTTTCTGACCTTCACTATTGTTACGAAAAAAATCTCAAAGTAATACCCAGCTTTTCAATTGCATTAATCTTTGAAACCCTGGCTGGTTTTGCCATTAAAGCAGAAGTAAATCTTGCAGGAATTCTGCACGGAGAGCAGGAGCTTATCTTTCACAATCCTATCCCGCCTGAAGGTACCCTCACGACAAACGGACAAATCTCCAAAATTTAAGACAAAGGTAAGGATAAAGGCGCTCTTGTTATCGGAGAAAGCGACACTTTCCATTCAAACGGCCAAAAATTATATACCAGCATATTCTCTTTGTTTTGCCGTCTTGACGGTGGATTTGACGGTGAAAAAACACTTAAAATCCAATTTAAATTCCCCAAAAGAGAACCTGATTTTATTGTCAAGGAGACACCCCTGGCTGACCAGCCATTGATTTACAGACTTTCCGGGGATATTTTCCCCCTCCATGCAGATCCTGAGTTTGCAAAAGCTTCCGGTTTTGAGAGACCAATTATGCATGGGCTTTGTACCCACGGTTTTGCATGCAGAGCACTGATCAGCCAATTGATACCCGGAGAGCCCGATAAAGCAAGGCGCATGGCATGCAGGTTTGCCGGCACACTCTACCCGGGTATCGCCATAAAGACGCTGATCTGGAAAACAGAGGATGAAAAAGCTGTCTGGAAAGTTATAAATGCCGAAACCAATGACATCATCATCAACAATGGTATTTTTGAATTTGGTGACATCCCAAAAGATGAGATAGGATTTGATGACCGCGTAGTGGCTGTAACAGGTGGCGGAGATATGAACCCGGCAGGTCTTTTTAAAAGAATGCCGGATGTGTTTAAAAAGGAGGCAGCAGCAGGGATGGATGTGGTATTCCAATTTAATATCAAAGGTCCAAAGGGGGGTGACTGGATCGTTGCAGTAAAGGACAAAGAATGTGATATCAAACCAGGTGAGGCCCAAAACCCTGACTGCACCCTGACCATGAGTGATGATAATTTTGTAAAACTCTTCACAGGTGTCATGACGTCCATGCAGGCGTTTTCATCGGGAAAACTTTCCCTTGACGGTGATATCATGAAGTCACAGCTAATTGAAAAAATATTTGATTTGAATTTATAGGAGAGCTTATCCGGGGCAAGGATAACTACTCTGCTAACATTGCCACTGTCTGTCTGGCTTCTCCCATAATTCGATCAAAAAGCTCTTTAACCGTTGGAATATCATGAATAAGGCCTAATCCCTGCCCTGCAGAGACAACGCCAACCTCGATATCTCCCTTATCATACATTAATCTTGCTTTATCTCCTGCCACAATTGAAAGTACTTCATCAAAATCACCATTTGATTTTTCAATCTCCAGGCATTTTTGAGCAGCCGCGTTATTCCAGACACGGTGGGTTGCTCCAATGGAGCGCATAATCAGCATTGTGTCAAGCTCGCTTGCATTACAAAGTGCCTGTTTTAAGTTATCATGAATGGGACATTCCCTGGTAATCATCAGACGGGTTCCAATAATAACAGCCCCGGCACCCAGTGATAAAACAGCTGTCACTCCCCTTCCGTCAGATATACCGCCGCCCCCGATAACAGGAAGATCAATGGCATCCTTGATTGCAGGGACCAGGACCATGGTGCCGATATCCAGTTTTCCTGTGGCACCGCCGTTTTCATATCCCACTACCGTGACAATATCCGCTCCCATCCTCTCTACTTTTCTGGCATATCGGATTCCCACACATTTGTGTATCCAGGTCATGCCGGCCTGCTTAAACCGTGTGCAAAGATCTTCCGGGGCTGAATGGCCCGAAGTTTCCACTATTTTAACCCCTTTTTCCACGAGTACGTCCACATAGTCATCATTGTCAATGGGTCTCATTGAAGGGAAAAGATTGATATTGACTGCAAACGGCTTATCGGTCAGCTCCTTGATACGGTCAATGGCAGCTGAAAAGTCTGCCGTTGAATGATATATGGCTGACGCAAGAACTCCTAACCCACCGGCATTTGAAATAACGGCAACAAAGTCTGCCTTGGAAATCGACATCATTGTTCCACCAATAATGGGATATTTTATTCCCAGCATTTTAGTAATAGTCGTTTGAAACATAATTCTCCTTTATAATTTTCTTTAATTTAAACCAATAATTCCAAGTCTTCCATGGGATAGGCCATACAGGGATGAATATTATTGTATTTTTCATCTGATTTCCTTCAGTGAGCAGGCTCACTTCTTAGTAGATTTTTTACAAAAGAGAGTCGTTCTTCCGATGGCCACTTGGCATAAAGAGGTTCAAGCTCAGTAATAATGACAGGCACTTCTTTTGCCTCGGATGCATCAGCGAAATTTTTGACAAGTTCAGGAGGAAACAACGTGTCCAACGGTGCAGTGATAATGAACAACACCGGGTATCGTTTTTCACGGCATTGTTGCCATTTTTCAAGCAGTTATTCATGAATAGTCATGATTTATGGTCCTATTTCTTTAATTTTCTCCTCGATAAATCTTTCCATATCGTCTTTCTTCGGTAATTGCAGCATATACTTGGACACAAACAATTGATTGTCCATACCAGCCAGAGCATATTCAGCCAAGGTGTGGTTTTTATCCGTACAAAGCAGTATCCCGATGGGCGGGTTGTCGCCTTTGGTCATCATATTTTTTTCAAACCAACTGACATAGGTGTTGAGCTGGCCTATATTTTCATGGCTGAACTTTGCAAGCTTCAATTCCACAAGGATATGGCATTTGAGTACACGATGGTAAAACACCAGATCCACGAAAAAATGATCTCCGCCAATAAGAATACGTTTCTGCCTGGATTCAAAGCAGAAGCCATGCCCCATTTCCAATAGGAATTCTTGAATTTTTCCAAGCAATTGGTCTTCAAGATGGTTTTCACTCATCACTTCCTTGGGTTTAAGACCGAGAAACTCAAACACATATGGATCACGAATTGCCAGTTTGTAATCTGTTTGTTCAGCCATGCTGTCTGCCAGGGCGGATAGTTTGTTTTTATTCAAAGACAGACCTGAGCGTTCATAATAGAGGCTGCTTATCTGTCGTTTGAGTTCACGGACAGACCAATTGCTCCGGATACATTCAACTTCGTAAAACAGCCGTTTGGTCTCGTCATCAATATCCACCAATTGATCAAAATGGGTGTAAGAAAGGTGTTGTAAAATCATGTCACCGGACGGCTGCAATAGTGGGTTCACTGTCCCCACTTTTCGATCTTCAAAGTTTTGGGGCAGATGCTTTTCAAATTGTGGGGGCAGTG
>QMMT01000410.1 GCA_003647385.1 Deltaproteobacteria bacterium | reverse complement strand
TTCCATAACATTGTATATGGGGAAAACCATAAAAAGAATATAGGCATAGGTCATCCCCAGGATAACCGCCCCATTGCCCATACGAAAATTAATGGGATCCGCAATAATACCAAGGAATATGAGCAATTGATTCAGGATACCCATATCTGCCAGGATGATTTGCCAGGCAAACAGCCGCAGCAATTCATTGATCCAATAGGGGATTATCAATCCTATCATCAACAAACCGACCTTGGCACCCCGGGCCACTTTGGCAAGATAAAAGGCGATTGGGTAGCAGATGGCAAGGGCTGTCGACGTGACGATGATGCTGGACCATATGGTTTTAAAAAAAATCGCCATATGCAATCTATTGGAAAAAAACACCATATAATTTTTCAGGGTCCAGACATCTTTGGGCCCGCCGATTTCCCGCAAAGGCAACATGGGTCTTAACGAATAATCAAACATGATCAGCTGGGGGATTATAATCATGAATACCAGCCAGACACCCACTGTAATCAAGATATATGCGACGCCTATTTTACCTAGGTCCCTTAGGGCCGTATTCCAGAAATTACGCAATGGGGGTGCCTCCGTTTTTTAATACAAACGCATTTTCCCGGCTGAACCGCACGTTGATATTTTCATCCTCTTTGAGTTTTGGCGTTGACCCATCGTTATTGAGTCGCATGGTAAATAATTGATCCTGTTCGGTCGTGAGTGTTACCACGGCATAGGAGCCCTCAAAACTGATGGTCTTCGTACGACAGGCCAAACCGTTCTCTGCAGTGGGTTCTTTTGCTAAGAATACGGTCTCGGGCCGGATAAAAATAGTGGCGGTCTCTCCTTCCTCCATGTGCTGGGGATTTTTACAAAAAAATGATCCGTATGCTGTCTTAAGAAGTGCATAGTCACCATCAATACCGATAATATTGCCATCAATAATGTTGCTTTCACCGACAAAGGATGCCACAAAGGACGTTTCTGGGGTGTTGTAAATAACATCGGGTTCTGCCACCTGTTCCAGCTTGCCAATGGACATTACCCCCACACGATCAGACATGGTCAATGCTTCGGTCTGATCGTGGGTGATATAAATAAAGGTGACCCCGGTGCGACGTTGAATATTACGCAACTCAGCGCGCATATGGTTCCTCAGCCTCAAATCCAGGGCGGATAATGGTTCGTCAAGCAATAAAACGGCAGGATTAACCGCCAGAGCACGGGCTATGGCCACCCGCTGTTTTTGCCCGCCGGACAGTTCGCTGACCATTCTATCGCCGGTTCCATAAAGATCCACAAGCTCAATGAGTTCTTCCACCTTTTTAATTCGTTTCGCTTTTGGCACGTGGCGCACTTCCAGGCCGAATCCGATATTTTCTTCCACTGTCATCAGGGGGAAAAGGGCCAGGTTCTGGAATATCATGGCGGTTGGACGACTGTTCGATCCAATCCCCCGCATGTCTTTGCCGCCTATCTTTATTTTCCCTTCACTGGGATCCATAAAGCCTGAAATCAGACGCAGTAATGTGGTTTTACCGCAACCAGACGGTCCTAGGAAACTGAAAAACTCCCCGGCCTGGATATGTACATTTATATCACGAGCTGCGTAAACCTCTCCGAAACGCATGCTGACACCTGACAATTCAACATCTTGCCCCATCCTGTAATTCCCTTGCATGGTTATATTTTTGAGACAATCGTCTCTTTGCGATCATCTGTTTTGTTTGATGATAAAAAGGCCACAGGCCCTGTTTCAGAAAAACTTAAGGAACAGGGTCCGGGCCTTTTTCTCCTGATTTAGGCCGCTTGAAATTTATCTCTGTATTCGGTACGTGCCGGAACAAACCAGGGTGACTCATTGGGATACCACCATAGATTTTCAAGGGCATTGCCTGGATAGGCTTCTTTAAACCCCTGTTTGGTTTTTTCATCCAATAGAGCGTCAACCCCTTTTACAGGGCTGTTGTAACCGGTGGACTTTGCCATGATCGCTCCGGCTTCCGGTGTATAGGCCCAGTTGAGAAAGGCATAGGCCTGTTCCAGATTTTCGGCATTTTTAACAATACTCATGGAATCAACCCAGGTCATGGCCCCTTCTTTTGGCGCCATGTAAGTCACGGGCTTTCCTTCCTTTTTCATGGTCAGGATAGGACCGTCCCAGGTCTGGCCGATCAAGCAACCATTCTGCAAAAATGCCAGCTGGTGATCCTGGGCATTATTCCAAAACATTTTGATATTCTTTTTCTTGGAGATTAAGAACTTGAGGATTTCGTCATATACCTTACGCATTTTTGCTTCGCTTTCATAGGTATCATACATCCTGTTGGATGGAACCTGGCCTGTTGCATCCAGGTATAATCCGGCACCAATAAATACCGAATGCGGCCGACAGGTCACTTTTTGATTAAACTCAGGTTCCCACATGGTTCCATAGGATAGGTCACCATATTTATAATTCAGTTTATCCGTGTTATAGGTGATCGCCTCTGTACCCCAGTCATAGGGAAGACCTACACGTTTACCATTGATAACACCGCCTTGTTCTTTGGATGATTCATAGAAGGAGGGTTCAAGGTTTTTCAAGTTTGGAATTTTGCTTTCATCAATTGTCTTGTACAATTCAAATTCCATGTGCAGTGCAATTTCGGTCAGGGAGGGCTGGGCAATATCAAATCCCTTGGCGCGGGCAGCACGCAATTTGTTCATGCACTCCTGGTTGGAGGAGTAGTTGGTTACCTTGACTTTGATGCCGGTGGATTTTTCAAAGGCTTTGATGACTTCCGGTTTTGAGTAGTCCGGCCAGGTATAAAGATTCAAGTTGCCCGATGATGACAACGCATCTTTAATAAACCAGGGTCCCATACCGGCAGTGGCATAAACGCCAAGACCCATGGTCGTCGTTTTTTTAATAAATGATCGTCTGGTGATCGCGTTGGTGATTTTTTCTTTTTGACTTGTTTTGTCCATTTTCATCTCCTTAATTAAGTGTGAGTAAAATGGCAATAATAAAACAAATACAAGGAGTGCAAGGCCATTGCATTGTCCCGTCTTACCGGTATTGCACCGGTAGTCGGTAAAATTTTGCCCCAAAAGATTATTTTACAATAGAAGGCCTTTAAAAAACGACAGCCTTTGCATGCTCATCTTTCAGATCATCGATTGTGCAGTCTTCGATGGTGATAACGATATAAGTTACCTAATTCTTATCCTTAGTGCAACTTTAAAAAAATAACTTTGGTAAAAAAATTAGATATCCTGTGAAGTTTAGCCCGGTAGCATTACCTCATTAGTAAATAATTATGAAGGATTCAAG
>QMMT01000409.1 GCA_003647385.1 Deltaproteobacteria bacterium | reverse complement strand
TACCTTGAATATAATGAAGGCCGCGAAGATATCCTTCAACTTGATCCTGACGGAGAGCTTTACGGTGCAGTTGTTCTTGCCGCGGGCTGGCGTCCGGCTGTTCTTGACGGTGAAGAATTTGCACATCTTGGCGTTGACCTTGCTGACGTTGTCACCAATGACGAGTTTGAAAAAATTGCCGCTAAAGGCAAAATTGTCAGACCTTCCGATGGCAAAGAAGCCAAGGACGTTGTATTTATCCAGTCTCCGGGCAAGGATGAAGATGATGCTGATTTTGAATACTGTGGTTCTGTTACCAGCCAGGTCGCTTTGAAGCAGGCCAAATACGTCAGGGAAGATTATTCTGACGGTAAAGCTTACATCATTTACCAGCACATGCGGACTCCCGGATTACAGGAGTTGTTTTACAAGAGCATGCAGCAGGAAGACGGTATTTTCATGACCAAGGGTGCGGTCACAGAAGTTACCCAGCAGGGTAACGGACTTGCAGTTACCGCCACGAACACACTTCTTGGTGAAAATCTTGCCATTAAAGCCGACATGGTTGTTGTGGCCAGCGGTATGGTACCCGTCACAGCTGATGATCCTGTTATTAACCTTGCCTATAGACAGGGTCCGGGATTCAGAGATAACGATATTTTTGGTCAATATGCAGACTCCAACTACATCTGCTTTCCCTATGAAACCCAGAGAACCGGTATTTATGCTGCCGGTGCCGTAAGAAGGGCCATGACCATTGAAGAATCTATTGAAGATGCCACAGGCGCTGCTCTCAAAGCGATCCAGTGTATTGAAAGTGCTAACCGCGGCATGGCTGTTCATCCAAGATCTGGAGATATGACATATCCTGAGTTCTTTTTCCAGAGATGTACCCAGTGTAAACGCTGTACGGTTGAATGTCCCTTTGGGGCCCTTGACGATGATGAAAAAGGGACTCCAATGGCGAATCCGACCCGGTGCAGAAGATGCGGAACCTGTATGGGTGCATGTCCTGAGAGAATCATCTCTTTTGCTGACTACACGATTGATTCCATTGGTTCCCAGGTTAAAGCCATTGGGGTTCCGTCGGAAGACGATTATGATGAACCTCCATTAAGATTCCTTGCATTTGTCTGCGAGAATGATGCTTTCCCGGCCCTTGACATGGTGGGCATGAACAAAATCGATTACTCTCCAAATGTCCGGTTTATCCCGGTAAGATGCCTGGGCTCATTTAATGTTATCTGGATCAAAGATGCGCTGGCTCAAGGTATGGACGGTGTTATTCTCATTGGCTGTAAACATGGTGATGATTACCAGTGTCACTTTATGAAAGGTTCCGAGCTGGCCGAAATACGTGTGAAAAAAATCGGTGATGCTCTTTCAAGCCTTGCGCTTGAAGAAGAGCGTGTTGCCTTTACAGAAGTTGCCATT
This sequence comes from Deltaproteobacteria bacterium, assembly GCA_003647385.1. Classification (GTDB taxonomy): domain Bacteria; phylum Desulfobacterota; class Desulfobacteria; order Desulfobacterales; family Desulfobacteraceae; genus Desulfobacula. The sequence continues at coordinate 1,888 of QMMT01000409.1, read as the reverse complement.
GATGAATATGACAAACTTCCTGAAATAATAAATGCCTTTGTTGAAGAAGTTGAAGACCTTGGCCCAAACCCATTCAAAGGATTCTAAATTTTAACTATTTTAATTAAATAGTTTAGGAGGTATATAAGTATGACTGAAAAATATCTTGCTCAACCTGATCTTGACTTTATTGCTCAAGTAAGAGGTCTGGGTGGTGAAACACTTAAAAAATGTTACCAGTGTGCCACGTGTTCTGTAGCATGTCCTATTGCTCCCGATGACAGTCCTTTCCCAAGAAAAGAAATGATTGCCGCTTCCTGGGGCCTTAAGGACAGACTGGTAAAAAGTGCTGACATCTGGCTGTGCCATCAGTGCGGCGACTGTTCAGATCTTTGCCCACGGGGCGCTGCTCCCGGGGATGTTCTTTCTGCTGTCAGGTCTGTGGCCATTACCGAATACGCCAGACCCAAAGCATTGGCAAATGCAGTCAATGATCCCAAAATGCTGCCGTTACTGCTTGGAATTCCTGCCATCTGGTTTGCTTTTTGGGCATTAATTACCATGACTGCCGGTGAAACCATGACCAAAATTTTTGAATTCATTCCATTCTTTGACTGGGCACATGTCCACGAGGGAGAACATGTGATTGCCCAGGCAGATTTCTACTCGACCTGGTTTGTGGATATGACGTTTGTGCCGACGGCTGCTGCAGTCTCTATTATCTTTTTTCTCAGCCTTAAAAACTTCTTGAATGATATTCATGAAAATGCGGTCCTTGAAGGGAAAACAGATAAAACCACTCTGGATTACAAGGAATTTTTCCAGGCACTTATCAGGGTTATCCCAACCATTCTCAGACATGATAAATTCAATGAATGTGAATCCAATAAAGACAGAGCAACCCCGCATATGATGGTTCTTTATTCATTTATCGGTCTTTTTATTGTAACCGCTGTATGTGGCATGATGTTATATCTTGGCAATTCACCCGGCCCCTATTCTCAGTTGAATCCTATCAAATGGCTGGCCAATATTGCTGGTGTTGCTCTTGTAATCGGTTCCAGCTTGATGATTAAAAACCGGCTGGACAAAAAAGACGATCAGATAACAACCTACAAAGACTGGTTTATTTTAGGTATTGTTTTTACTCTTGGCCTTACCGGCATGCTGACGGAAATGGTCCGGCTGGCACATTTTGAATATCTTTCCTATTTCTTTTACTACCTGCACTTAATTGCAATCTTTCAATTATTTGCATTCCTGCCGTTTTCAAAAATGGCCCATCTTGTCTACAGACTCACTGCGATGGCCTATGCAGAGTATGGAAATAGAAAATAACTTTAAAAAAATATAGCCTTTAGACCTGGGGGGATGGTTTTTTACCATCCCCCCTCCTTTTTCCTTTGTATTTTTTAGTTTTCAATCCCCTTTCTTGCCAGAATTCCTAACGACGTATAATAATGTTTTATGTCTTTCATCTCCGTTACCAGATCTGCATGATGTATCAAATTTTTGCTTGCTTTCCGGCCGGTTAATACCAATTCAACATTTTTCGGCTTTGATGCCATCACATCAATCACTTGGGGCTCTGAAATCAGGCCAAACCATATGGCAACACAGATCTCATCCATCACCAATATATCAAAAAGACCTTTTTTCATTACCGCATTAAATTCTTTAAGACCTTTTTGGGCCTGGGCAATATGTTTGGGGGTAACCTCTTCTTTTCTGATACATCCGGGATCACCAAACTGCTGGATGGTGATATTAGAAATTTTGCCCAGGCTTGACAGTTCACCATAAAATTGTCCTTTCATGAATTGACCAATATAAACTGAAAAGCCGTGACCTGCCGCACGTAATGCAAGGCCAAGCGCAGCCGTTGTTTTACCTTTGCCATCTCCGGTAT
>QMMT01000408.1 GCA_003647385.1 Deltaproteobacteria bacterium | reverse complement strand
GTGACATCATTATTTATATCTCTAAAGGGGCAAAAGAGAATATTATCCCGGATTTAAGGCAGACTCCTCTTGCCCAAGCTCTGATTCTTCTTGGGAAAAACGAATTTAAAAAAGGGCATATCTCATCCACCTATTCTTCAAAGACCAAAAAAGGCAGCATCATTGCACAATATCCAAAATCTTTTTCCAATCCCTTAAAAGGATCTTTTTGAACCCTCCTTGTGAGCCGGGGAGTCAATCCCACAGGTTTGGTTATGCCGGATATAAAAGGATTATTGCTTGAAGATGCTTCTGAAATTATCGAAAATCACCATCTTACCCTATCACAGATCATATCAAACAAGGATTTAAATCAGGGTTTTGGCATTATCTTATCCTTTACACCGCCAGCCGGCAGTTATGTGACCGCAAACATGCCTGTAACCCTTGTTGTTAACAGCCCGGAAAAAAACAAACAAATGGCACCGGACAAATTAAACAGTGTCAAGCTCATAACCCATTCTTTAAATCCCGGGTTTTTAAAACGTCATGTCAGGGTTGAAACTGATATATTCGGCCCTATCATTAATCTTTACAATGAATATATGAAACCAGGTGCTGACATAAATATTTTGGTTCCTTTAGGACTTAAAACCTTTTTTAATATTTTTATTGATCATCACCTTGTTAGAACCATTATTATTGATCCTTGGAATGAGGACATTGATACAGGAGACACACTATTATGGGAATCATCGCCCCTTCAATTTTATCAGCCGATTTCACCAGACTTGGTGAAGAATTAACCGCCATTGAACAGGCAGGAGCAGACTGGATACATATTGATGTTATGGATGGACAATTTGTTCCTAACATCACGTATGGGCCTATCATCGTTGATGCCTGCAAAAGAGCATCCAGTCTTGTCTTAGATGTTCATTTAATGATTGAAAAACCTGATTTAATTATCCCGGAATTTGCCAAAGCCGGGGCCCATTACATTTCAGTTCACCAGGAAGCCTGCACCCATCTTCATCGAAGCCTTCAGCTGATTAAAAGTTTCAATGTAAAAGCCGGCGTGGCATTAAACCCTGCAACACCTTTGTCTTCCATAGAATGGATTATAGACCAGCTTGACTTTGTTTTAATCATGAGTGTGAATCCAGGGTTCGGCGGCCAGAAATTCATAGAATCCAGTATTGATAAAATTAAAGCTTTATCCCATTTGCTTAAAGAAAAAGAATCTTCAGCCATTATTCAGGTGGATGGCGGCATTAATAATGATACGATCAAATCAGTTTCAAAGGCAGGTGCCACTTCTTTTGTTGCCGGATCTGCCATCTTTAACACAGAAGATTACAAGGAAACTATTCTAAAGTTACGACAACATATGTAAAGGTCACAAATGAACAAATTTATTATTACGGTTCTTGGAAAGGACAGGCCTGGTATTATTTCTCTGGTTTCAAACATTTTATATAAACTTGGCTGCAATCTAGAAAATGCCAACCAGATGATTTTACAAGAACAGTTTGCAGGATTTTTTATTGTGGGTTCCCCTCCAGACATATCTTTAGAAACTCTTTCTCAAACTATTAAAAGCAAAACTGAAAACACAGGCCTCACTATTCATATAAATGCCGTTGAGGACAATAAAAATAGTGAGTCAAATACCAGGGGTGAAACATTTTTGATTACAACCATCGGCCCGGACCAAAAAGGACTTGTCGCTAGATTTTCAAAGATAATTGCCCTGCATAAGGTCAATATCGAAAATCTTAAAGCAGTTTTCAAAGGCGGGAAAGATCCTAACGCCAACATTATGTCTTACCAGGTATTTATTACACCGGACATTGATACTGCTCAATTGTTTAATGCATTAAGGCAAAAAGCAGAAGAACTGGATCTTGATATCCGGATTCAACATAAAAATATCTTTGATGCTATCAATAAGATATAGGTTTGGAAATATGATTTAGAAACATACAATTGAGGAAAAATTTAATGTTTGATGATAATGAAATTATATCAACCATAGAAATGGTTAGAAATGAAAACCTGGATGTTCGTGCAGTAACTTTAGGGGTTAACCTGTTTGACTGTATCAGTCATGATCTTCAGGTTTTTAAAAAAAATATCAGGGCTAAAATCACAAACCATGCTCAAAATCTGGTAGAAACATGCGATGCTGTCGGTGAAAAATATGGCATTAAAGTTGTCAACAAGCGCATCTCCATCAGTCCCATTGCACTTGTGGGGGCATGCTTTTCATCGGACCAGATGGTTGAAATTGCCCATGAACTGGATGACATTGCACGCCAGGTCCATATCGATTTTATTGGTGGATTTTCAGCGCTTGTTGAAAAAGGAATTGCTGTTGGCGATCAGGCTCTTATTGATGCATTGCCCCGTGCTCTTGCCCAGACCCAGAGGGTCTGTGCATCCGTTAATGTGGCCACTACCCGGTCAGGAATCAATATGGATGCAGTGCTTGCCATGGCTAAAACCATTAAAAAAGCTGCACTGCTAACCGCTGATGAAGATGGCCTGGCCTGTGCAAAACTCTGTGTTTTTTCCAACATCCCTCAGGACATGCCTTTTATGGCGGGCGCCTATCTGGGTGTCGGTGTTGCAGATGCTGTCATTAATGTGGGGGTTTCCGGTCCCGGCGTTGTTAAAAAAGCCATCGAGCGAAACATAGAGAGGAACCAAGGCGAACAAACAGACCCGACCCTTGGAAGTATTGCTGAAACCATTAAAAAGACGGCCTGTAAAGTGACCAGAGTTGGTGAACTGATTGGACGGGAAGTGGCAAAAAACCTTGAAATTAAATTTGGAGTGGTTGATCTGTCTCTCGCACCGACGCCAACTGTTGGCGATTCCATTGGTGAAATCTTCCAGGCGTTGGGATTGACAAACATTGGGGTTCCTGGATCTACAGCAGCACTTGCCATGCTGAATGACGCCGTTAAAAAAGGCGGCGCTTTTGCAAGTTCGCATGTAGGCGGTTTAAGCGGCGCTTTTATTCCTGTCAGCGAAGACTTAAATATTGCCAATGCTGCGGACAAGGGATTTCTCTCCCTTGAAAAACTGGAATCCATGACCTGTGTCTGCTCTGTAGGACTTGATATGGTGCCTATCCCGGGGGATATAACGGTGGAGTGCCTTGCCGGTATTATTGCAGATGAAATGGCCATTGGTATGATCAACTCAAAAACCACGGCAACAAGACTGATTCCGGTTCCCGGCAAAAAAGCAGGAGACAGGGTTTATTTTGGCGGTCTTTTAGGTGAAGCCAGAATCATGAATGTTCCCAACCATACTC
>QMMT01000407.1 GCA_003647385.1 Deltaproteobacteria bacterium | reverse complement strand
GAGAGCGACAAAGTTATCCACTACATCAATATCATAGACAAGAACTTCCATCTGCTCTCCTTTTTTCATGAGATTAACTTCTTTTTTGCAATTGAGAACACATATGGGCCAGGCTACATTCCGTATATCAATTTTTCGATTTTTTGGCACAATACAATTCCTTAAACAGGTCATTGTTCTCAAATGTTATTTTTTATGTCAGTTGAATTAGGTTAGCAAATATCTTGCCAACGTATTTTTATATTCAATATAATATCTATCTAATTGATATTATGTTGATTTTTTTGTATCGAATAAATTTAATTGAACTCTGACCTGTTTAATGGTACTTTAATACATGTTAAATTATTTTAAACAGATTAAACACTTGTTTAATCTGTTTGATGGTATTAACACCCCATGCAACGGAATAATTTTATCAAATTTAAGGATATGAATACCTATGCTTAGCAAAGATCTGAATAACTACTGGAATCGAATCATCAATACTATGCATGAAGGCTTGATAGTCATTGCATCAGACGGAACTATTGTCATGGCCAACCAATCTTTTGAGCTGCTTACAGGATACACGCCCACTGATCTGATCGGCAAGCCCTGCACCATGCTCGAATGTGATGCTTGTGAACTTGCCATCAAGAGTCAAGAGAGGCAAAATTGGTGGTGTGCGTTGTTTGATCCGAATCATCCCGGTATCAAGCAATGCCGGTGTAATTTAAAAAAAAAGGACGGTACCTATATGTCGGCTTTGAAGAATGCCACAGTGCTTCGGGATGAGCAGGGAAATCCCCTTGGTGCAGTTGAGACCATTACAGATGTATCTGAGCTGAACCGTCTCGACCAGGAGGTGGCTTATCTTTCACGTCAGCTTGATTCTGAAGATGGTTTTTATGGCATCATTGGTACATCACCTGTTATGCAGCAGGTATTTGATATTATACTCAAGGTTGGAACCAGTGATGCCCCTGTGATTATTTATGGTGAAAGTGGAACAGGAAAAGAGCTGGTTGCCAATGCTATACACTGGTCAGGCAATAGAAAAGATAATGCATATGTGCCCTTTAATTGTGCTGCATTGAATGAATCCCTGCTTGAAAGTGAATTGTTCGGTCATGTAAAAGGTTCTTTTACTGGGGCTTATCAGCATAGAATCGGACGATTTGAGGCTGCCAACGGCGGAGATATTTTTCTGGATGAAATCGGAGATATTCCCCTTTCCATTCAGGTGAAACTGCTCAGGATACTTGACAGCAAGGAATTTGAACGCGTGGGGGAGCATAAACCCATCAAGGCGGATGTACGGATTATCACAGCCACCAATAAAAATCTTGAGCAGCTCGTGGCACAGAATAAATTCAGAGACGATCTTTTTTTCCGTATAAACATCATTCCCATCTTTTTGCCACCATTAAGGGAACGACTTGAAGATATACCGGTCCTGGTGAATACATTTATACAACGACTCATGTCAAAAACCGGAAAAAATATCACGGGTCTGTCCAAGGAAACGATGGATTTGTTTATGACGTACAAATGGCCCGGCAACATCAGGGAATTAAAAGGGGCACTGGAGTACGCCTTTGTAATTGCTGAAAAAGGATTGATTCATATCAAACATCTGCCCCAGAAAATCACATTGAAATCAAGGATAAATGAACCTGTAAATTCGTTTGTGGTTCCTCCATTAAGTAACGACACATTATTTCAAAAAAAAGATGAACTTATTTCGGCACTTCAACAGTGCAATGGTAACCAGTCTAAAGCTGCCCGTATTCTTGGCGTTAATCGGGTTACGGTCTGGAACAGGATAAAAAAATATAATATTAATCTAAAAAAAATAATCGTTCCTTGATGAGATGGTAATTTGTACTATTGAAAAGCAATGGTGAACTAAGTGGTAATAAAATGGCTAAAGAATCGTTCAAAAACAGATAATTAAAAAATGTCATTAAATATGGTGTCATCTGCCTGAATACATCGTTTTTTTAATTGTCTGTATCTTTTGAGTAGTTTTCTGCCTTCATCTGTTAAAACAGTTCCTGTTTTTTTATTGGCCAGGACAACCGGCTGTCCAAAATTTTTTTCAGTGGATTTTATTTTGCTCCAGACCGTTTTATAGGCCATTTTCATTTTTTTTGATGTCTGATTGATTGAACCTGTCTGATCAATGGACTCAAGGATAGCCATTCTTCCATTGCCCATGATGATGCCGCCATTATCACTGACCAGCAGCTGGTTTGATCTAAGTTTCATTTTTATGCCTTTAGTAGGATTTATATTTTTTATTGACCTTATGTTAAGTTTAACATAAGGTCAATAAAAAATACTTGACACTAATGATGGAAAATACGCAATGCAGAATTTTGAAACATTATTAAGAGGATCAGCCAAAGCCCATGGACATCTTTGTCCCGGACAGGTGGTTGGGGTCAGGATGGCCATGCTGGGATGTGACTTAATCGGGCTTGATGAACCTAAGAATCTGCCCCAGATAAAAAAAATTATTGTTTATGTGGAAATGGACAGATGTGCCACTGATGCTATCTCTTTTGTGACCGGAGTCAAACTGGGGAGGCGTTCTCTAAAATTTGTGGATAACGGTATCATGGCGGCTACCTTTGTTAACCTTGATACCCAAAAGGCATTCAGAATTGTCTCAACAGAAGAATCCAGGGATCTTGCGGCAGTATATGCACCTGAAATAATTGACAAGAGTCAGCAGCAGCTTGAGGGATACAAAAGAATGAGCATAGAGGATCTTTTTACCATTGAAGAGGTTTTTGTTGATGTGCCTGCATGTGATATGCCGGGTCCCACAAGATTCAAAGCTGTGTGTGCAAGGTGCCATACTGTTGTTCGAGACAAGAGGGAAGTCTTGAAAAATAATGAAATTCTCTGCAGGCCCTGTGCTGTCGGCACCTATTACCAACCTGTCAGAAAAAAAGGAAGAAAAGATGTGTCAGAAAACAGCCCCGTCGTCTTTTAAAACAATACCGGTTGAAAAGGCAGTTGGTACCACTCTTGCCCATGACATGACAGAAATTATTCCGGGAAAGTCCAAAGGCCCTGTCTTTAAGAAAGGGTATAAGGTGAAATCAGAAGACGTATGCCGTTTGATGCGAATGGGTAAAAATAATCTCTATGTTCTTGATTTAAAAGAAAGCCAGGTTCATGAAGATGATGCAGTTTATGAACTTGCTTCGTCGCTTTCGGGCCCCGGAGTCCAATTTTCAGGCCATCCTAAAGAAGGGAAACTTGAACTAAGAGCAACCTATCCAGGTCTTTTTAAAGTCAATATTGATGCCCTTATTG
>QMMT01000406.1 GCA_003647385.1 Deltaproteobacteria bacterium | reverse complement strand
TGATCACCCTGACCGCTTTTACCGTTATTAATTCCGGGTCTCCCGGGCCAACACCCACACCAAATAGTTTTCCAACGTTTTCCATTATAAATCCTCTTTAAGCTTCTCTTGAAAGAAAATATCCGGATAAAGGAACATTCCAATAGATACAATCCCTTTATACAGCCTGGGCACAGGCCTGGAAACGATATTTTCATCAATTAAATATATTTGATTATTCTTTATAGCTTTAATAATATTAAATCCTGGTTCTCTTTTAATTATTTCAATATTTACAGCATTCATTACACCTTTCTGGGCGAGGAATACATCTATTTGTGATGCTTTAGCCAGTATTTGCTCTTTCCCATAGATGGCAATATTTGTATTTCTTGATGCTTTGGCATCTGAGGCTATATTGATACCCCCCGCGGTTTCAAGGGCAAAAATTGGCATGGCACCGGGTGTAAATGTTTTCATCCGCGTATGAATGGCCTCAAAATAAACTTTTTTTTTGACGGGAATTTTGTTGGTTTTGGCTTTGATCCGGTCTGTTTTTTCCTTAAACTCTTGAACCATTATTTTGGCTTTGTGATCTTTTCCTGTTAATTTCCCTAACTTTAACCAGTAGTCATACATTTCTTTGATACCCGAAGGCTGAAGGGAAACTACTGTGATACCGGATTTTTCAAGCCTGTTCATTAATTTGGGATAACCATTATCAATCATTGGCCTGATTAAAACAAGATCCGGCATAAAGGCGAGAAATTTTTCAGAATCATCATGATAGGAAAATTTAGTTTTTTTATCGACCTGGGGCGGGAATGTATCATTAACCGAGACCCCTACAATGGCATCTTCAAGGCCTAAGTGATAAAGGTTTTCAGTATGGGCACCATAGAGAGAAATGATCCGGGTAAAAGGTTTTTTAAAAACAATCTGTCTTCCCTTTTTATCTGTCAGTGTTAAAGCTGAACACTTGAACGAAATAATAAAAATAATAAGGAGGATGATCCCTGTTATGTTTTTAGTTTGACGGATAATAGACCTGCTTTGCTTGAACATGTTCATTAAATTCAACAATTGATTCCACGTTAAATACATTTTTAATTGTCTGCTGTGAAAGAACTTCCTGACAATTGCCAAAGGCTTTAATTTTACCTTTTTTTAGCATTAGCAGGACATCAGACCAGCCGGAGGCCATGTTTAAATCATGAAAAACACTGATCACCAGTTTGTTTTTTTCTTTTACAGATTGCCTCACAAGGGAGAGCATTTGCAGAGTATGGTTGATATCCATATTAGAGAAAGCCTCATCTAAGAGGAGAACCTGGGTGTCCTGGCACAGTGCCCTGGCGAAAATACACCGTTGTCTTTCCCCTCCGGAAAGCTCATTAACTTTCCTGTTCTCTAAATGAAGAATTTCGGTAATTTCCATTATGAGGTGCACTTTTTTTCGATCATCATCAGTAGGATGAGCAAACCTTGATATATAAGGATGTCTTCCCATCATTACCACATCTTTTACACGAAAAGGAAAATTGATTGTATAGTCCTGGGATACTAAAGCAATGTTTTTTGCAATCTGTTTTTTTGAAAGAGACAAGATGGGTGTTTTATCAATATCAATACTGCCGGCAGCAGGTTTTAAAAAGCCTGACAGCAAGTCTAAAAGCGTGGTTTTGCCACTTCCGTTCGGGCCTATTATGGAATAAAAATTTCCAGACATAAAAGAACAGTCTATATTTTTAATGACGATATCATTGTCATAGGCAAAGGAGATATTGTGCAGTGTCAGTTTCATTTTTCTCCTAAGTAAGCCTGTTCTTTTTAAAAATCCAGCAGAAGACAGGACCGCCCGTAAGGGCAGTCAGCACACCGATAGGGATCTCATGGACAAGAACTGCCCGGGTAATAGTGTCGGCAAATAACAATAATGATGCACCGGCCAGCATGGATATGGGGATCAGCCTTCGATTATCAGGCCCTGTGATAAATCTGACCATGTGCGGTATTAAAAGGCCGACAAATCCAATAATGCCTGAGACGGACACACAGACAGCCGCCAGCATTGATCCGGTTACCAATAAGATAATCGTTACCTTCCTGATATCAACACCAAGACTGGTCGCAGCTTTGGCGCCAAGAGAAATCAGGTTCAGGTCCCTGGCAAAAAATATTGAAATGCAAAAACCAGCCAGCAGAAATATCATAACGATAAAAAAATCCGGCCATGTTTTGGATGCAAAACTTCCCATAAGCCAGAAAATGATTACAGATACCTGTTCATTAGCAATAAATTTTAAAAAACTGATGCCGGCAGAAAGAATAGCACCAATGATGATGCCGGATAAAATCAGGTTATTGGATGAAAGCGACAGGCTTGGTGTCTTTGACGAGTAGGATAAAAACATGACCACAAACAAAGTGGCACACGCTCCGGTAAAAGCAAATGCAGGAACGGAAACAAAGGCGGCGCTTAGATTCAATAAAATGGCAATGCTTGCCCCAAATGCTGCACCTGCTGAAACACCGAGGGTATAGGGGTCTGCAAGGGGATTTAACAAGATACCCTGGAACAGGCTTCCTGACACAGCAAGGGCAGCCCCGACTGCTGTACAGGTCAATATCCTTGGAAGTCGGATATCAAAGATTACCGCTAAATAAGTTTCGTTGATGCTTTCAATAAAATTAAGGTTACCAATGATTTTTGCTATGAGAATATTGATGATATCCATCACCGGAATGCGAATATATCCCATAGAAAGGGAGCAAAAAATCATTAAAATAAGAAAAAGGGAGAAAAGAATCACCAGATATCCTGTTCTCCCTTTTGATATGGCAACCGGTATACTCAAGTTTATGCCATAATCTACAGGTCGATACCTGAAGCTTTTGCAGCATCTTTTATATTGGCTATAAAAATGTCTGCGAATTGGTTGTTTGATCCAAGGCCCTTGAGAATGGTTTCAACATCAAATCCAGCCTTGGTCAATATGGTTTTCCAGGAGTCGTCTTCATCACTGGCCATGTCATTGGTGGCGTGATCTCCGGCAACAATCATTAATGGTTTTAACAGGATTTTATCAATTTCAGGGGTATAATGGCTGAGACTTTTTTGTACATCCTCAATCCCTGGATACCCTTCAACACTCCCCACAAATGTTTTAACTTCAGGATACGTCTGCCTCATTAATTGCTGGAGTTCAATATATATCCCAGTGGACCAGAGTTCATTGCCATGGCCCATATATACAAGGGCGGCGCCCTTTTGCCTGGCAAGAGAAATATCGGCGGCAAAGGTTTTTACAGCCCGTTTAAGATCATTATGAT
>QMMT01000405.1 GCA_003647385.1 Deltaproteobacteria bacterium | reverse complement strand
GCATTCGTTCCCGCATCTCACCGACTTCTTTTTTTAAGGTTTTGGACTCTCTTTTTTCTATCAAGACAGCTTTTATGATCTTATTGAACCATGAACTGAGCTTTTTATATCCGGCTACAGGCCGGGCTCTGATTAACGCCTGATGTTCCCAGGTCCATGCCTGGTTTTTGAAATAATCTTCTAAATCATCGATATGGGATACGATCATCCCGGAATTACCCCCGGGCCGCAATCTCATATCTGCCCCGTACAGGGTGCCGGCAGGGGTATGCATGGTTAATGCATTGATAATTCTCTGGCCAAGGTTTGAATAAAATCTGATGGTATCAATGCTCTTTTCTTTTCCTTTTGTAACCCCGGATTCCGCCTCATACAAAAAAACAATATCAATATCTGATTTATATCCCATTTCAAGTCCACCGACTTTACCGTATGCAATAATGGCAAACCCGCAGGAATCTGTGCTTTTATCCGGTATTCCATCAGGAAATCCATATTTTTGTGTCACAATATTCCATGCGCTTAAAAGCACCTGGGTAAGAACGGTTTCTGCAATATATGTCAGATGATCACTGACTTTCATCAATGGGTAATTTCCGCTTACATCTGCAGCAGAAACCCGCAGGTAATTGATTTGTTTAAAAACACACAACTCTTCAAGCAGCAACTCCAGATCTTCCGGCGGGATACCTGCCATACGGGTCCCCATCTCTTTTTCCAGGGCTTTTTTCCCCGGAGGAGAATAGAGTGTGGCAGGATGCATGAGTTCATCCAGCAATGCAGGATGTTTTGAAAGAAAAGTGATGATCCAGGGACTTTTTTTTGCAAGGGTGATCAACGTTTCAAGTGCACCTTTGTTTTCGATAAGCAAAGACAGATAGCAGGTCCTTCTTTCAATGGTGACGATCAGGTCAATTAATTTAACCAGGATCGCCTCAGGATCATTTTGCTGACCTATCTTTCTGACCAAAACCGGTATCAGCCTGGCCAGTTTTTTCCTTCCATTGGGTGTCAGCCGTTTTGTATTGGGATGTTCTTCCAAAGATCTTAAAATGTTTAATACCCTGTCAGGTTCTTTAAAACCGCCAATGGCTTTATAATCAGCAGCAAACTGGGGATCATTGATATTGACCCATAATTCTTTAAGCTCCTGCATTTCTTTATCTGGTTTTTCCTTGTCTTCCGACACCAGTAATTGACTGAAATGATGATGAACTGTCTGCATATGAGACGTCAGATCTTTCGCAAAATTATTCCATTCGCCATACCCCATGGAAAGCGCCAGTATGTTTCTTTGGTCTTCTTTTTCAGGAATATCATGGGTTTGGAGGTCAGCATAGGCCTGGAGTCTGTTTTCAACCATCCGTAAAAACACATACGATGCTTTCAAGTCATTTTTTGTTGCTGCATTAATACAATCATGAGTTTGTAACAGATCCAGAACCTTTAAAATCTTTCGTTCCTGGAGATTGGGCTCAACACCGCCCCTGATCAGCTGAAACAATTGTCCGAAAAATTCTATTTCCCTTATACCGCCGGCACCCAGTTTTATATTATTTTTTAATTTCTTATTTTTTACCTGTAAAGTAATTCTGTGCTTCATATCCCTGAAGGAATCAAAAGACCCGTAATCAAAATACCGTCTATAAATAAAGGAATTCAAAATTTTCAAAAGCTTAAAGCCGGCTTCTTTGTCACCTGCGACAGGCCTTGCTTTTATCATGGCATATCTTTCCCATTCTCTTCCCTGGGCCTGATAATACTCTTCAAAGCCGGAACTGCTCATCACTATCGGCCCACCATCACCATAAGGCCTTAACCGGGTATCAACTCTGTAAAAATTGATTTCATGGGAGCCTGCAGAAAAAAATTTTAAAAATCTGCGGCATACTTTTGTGAAAAACTCTTCATTGGAAATCATATTTTTCCCGTTTGTAATCCCTTCTTTGGGATAGACAAAAATAAGATCAATATCAGAAGAAAAATTCAATTCCCCGGCACCCAGCTTACCCATGCCCAGTACAATCATTTTCTGAAAATTCCCCTGATTGTCCATTGGAAGCCCATATTTTTCACAGACTTCTTCATATATCGTCTTTATGGCCCTATCAACAATGGCGTCTGCAAGACAGGAAAGATCAAAAAGTGTCTCGGATAGTTTGGCAGTATCTGTTAAATCGCGCCAGGCAATTCTTATGGTTTCAATCAACTTGGTCTGTAAAAGAATTTCCTTGACCATTGTCACAGGCATGTTTTTGGAAATTGTTTTTTCAATCCTATCCACATATGTATGCTCTGAGTATGTTTTAAACAGATCTTTTGAATCAATAAGATTCTTAAAAATATCGGGATTTTTACTAAAACTTGCAGCAACAAATTCGCTGAAAAGAAAAACCTTTATAAGATCAGCCTCTATGTCAAGGTCCGGATCAATTTGAAGCCCGGACTTTTTCAGGCTTTTCTCAAAGGAATCAATCCTGTTTTCTACTATAGTTATAAGATTTTTATCTATACCGGGAAATATCTTGTCAATACCGTTATGGTCCATTTATACCCTATCATTACAGGTTAAATAAATTATACCATAATATTGCCGACAATTTTTATCAAGAACACAAATGAATCAGGCCAGGGTAATCGCAATTAGATTGAAAGGATATCAGAAGTATAGATTTAAATACAAGATGTTGTGTCGAATGGATTTTTAAAAAAGTATTGGCTATACGTTATAGTTCTCACCATCGTCTTGATGCTGAGCACCCAGCACTTTTTTTGGTAGTTGTCACTCAATTTCAAATTTTACTCGTGGGCGTATATACCATATATAAACGGTAGTATTTTAAGATAAATCAGGGGCAGTTTTGTTGGTCAAGCGAAGAAGTTTTTTCCCCTTATATTTAATAAATTCAGTCCGAGCAGTCAGTTTTTCCAAACCCGTTGGCAAACCCTTCAAGATGTATTGCTGGATCATAATTAAGGATAAAGACATCCAGATCAAGACCGTCAACATCTCCGTCACCGTTAGGATAAGTTGGTTCAAGATCCCAGGGACAGAAGGGTTTGGACAGTGTATACCAGAATCCTGGGTATGCTTCAAAATCTTCTGAATCTGCTGGTGTGATTGGTGAGGACTGGCCTAATGTACCATTCGTCTGAAAGTTTGTTGAACTCATGGGTGCCCCACCACCTGATATGACACTGGTGGGAATGGAATAGTTGGTGCTTGCCATGTATGCAAAGCTTGCCGGACTGAAAAACAGGATTATTCCTAAACTTACAAAATACATGTTTAATTTCATTATCTAATTCCTTAAAATC
>QMMT01000404.1 GCA_003647385.1 Deltaproteobacteria bacterium | reverse complement strand
TTTTTAGAGAGTGTTTCAAAGCTCATGCCCGAAGGTTTAAGAATGTCATCAAAGAGGGCATGGAGGGTTTCCCATTTAAAGTCAGGATCAAATCGTTGGGACAATTCAAAGTTAATCGCAACATCAGGTCTGCATCCTTCAACGGTCACAGCTTTGTTAATGGTCTGCAAAGGAACCCACCAGGATCGCACCCCTTCTTTTTCAAGAAATGTGGCTGCCGGCAGAATAATGTCGGCATACCTTAAGGACGGGTTCATGAACAGATCAACGCCCACAATGAAGTCAAGCTTATCCAAAGCCTTTTGCCAGAGTTTTGGATCAAGTCCAATGCCGGATAAAGGGTTGCAGGTCTGCATCCACAATCCTTTAATCGGGTAGGGCTTTTCACTGAAAATCTGCTCAATGACCTTGTCGGTCTGGCACCGCCATATGAATTTATTGAACGGACCATAATCGTCTTTGCCGATTCGCGGCTTGTCCTGGGCCTGGTCTTTTAATTTGATTACGCCTTCAGCACCCGGCAGAGCATAGGCAACCGCATTAAATGCCGACCGGGTAAATACATTTCCACCGGGAACATCAAGGTTGCCCGTCAACGCCCAGAGCGCTGCAATGGCATGGCACAGTGGTGTGATTTCAGGGGTCATGTCAATGGGTACCCCCCAGTGAATGGAAGCAGGTTTTGCCGCGGCATAAAATCGTGCAGCTTTTTGAATATCCTGAGCCGGAACAAGGGTGATTCCCTCAACTTTTTTCGGTGTATAGGGCGCACAGCTTCCTATAAATTTTTCCCATACAGTTGTACATGCAACTGTGTTTTTATTTAAAAGCTTTATCTTAAAAACACCTGTCAACGCAGGTGTTGCAGATTTATTTGAGTATTGTTGTTCTGATGTCTTCCAGATAACAATGTTGTTTGTTTGTATGTCAAAACCAACAAAATTTTCCCTTGATCCGTCTGCTGCAACATCAGATTCTCTCAATAGTTTTCCTGTATCATTTCTGACGAGCCGCGGGGCATCTGTCCAGGTTTCAAGAAAGGGTTTATCATAAAGTTTTTCTTTAATAATGACATGTAAAAATCCAAGGGCAAGGGCGGCATCTGTTCCCGGCCGGATTGGAAGCCAGTATTTTGAACGGGAGGCAAAAAAGGAAAGCCTTGGATCAATGGTAATGATTTTTGTCCCTTTTTTCATCAGATCAATTATCCAGTGGCCAAACAGGTTATCCGGGCAGGTGGCAGATATATTATATCCCCAGATAATCATGCATTCCGGTACCGTGTATTCCGGGTTATCATACCGTCCCGGCAGCCACTGGGCCGCATCAAAGACAGAGTAATCTCCCTGGATGGTATCAAGGGCGGCAATTCTCGGGCTGTAACAGGCATTACCACTTAGAGCAAACATGACATTGGGACTTCCGTAGGCATAGGCCAGCATGCAGATCCAGGGACCGATATCCCGCCCTGTTCCCATGGAGAAAATCATGCTTTCAGGACCGAAATCTTCCCGGATGGTTTTCATTTTTTCTTCAATGATATCAAAGGCTTCATCCCATGAAATCTCTTCAAACTGATCTTCTCCCCGTTTGCCAACCCGTTTGAGAGGAGATTTTAACCGGTCATGGTGGTCAATGTACTGGGTCATGGCAAGGGCTCTTGCGCAGAGGCGGCCCTGGTTCCAGGGATGATCGGGGTCCCCCTCTATTTTAACCAGTTTATTATCTTTAATATGGGCGAGAACACCGCAGCCGCCATGACATCCAGGGCCTGCAGACCAGGTGGTGTTTTAACGATTCTGGTTTTACTTTTTTCCATTAAATTTGCGCTCCTGACTGCCTGGAAATGATCCTGCCGGTTGCGGCAATCATTTTTCCAAAGGTTTCAAATTTGTCTTCAGCAAATGTTCCCACAAGTACGATACCGGCAGTGACTTCATTGTTGTGATCAAAAACAGGCGCACTTACAGCCTTAATTCCCGGTGTCACTTCGCCATTATCAACTGCATATCCGTTCCTGCGGCAAAAGTCGAGTTCCTGTTCAAGTCTTTTTTTATCCAGAGCGTCACTATCCCCGTGGAAAAAGAGTTGATCTGAATCAATAATTCTCTGCTGTTCTTTTTCATTGAGGAACGCGAAAATAGCCTTTCCATGGGATCCGTGGGTAATATGCAGGGACTGGTATTGCCTTACGGTGACGGAAAGTTTGTCGTTGCCATCATATTTTCCGGCAATATAAAATTGATCATTGTTGATAATGCCAAGCAATACGCTTGCCTTGGTTTCGTTGGCAAGCGTTTGAAGATGTTCTTTTGCAATGGCAGTGATATCAAGCTTTTCTCTTGCCTTTTGCCCCAGCGGCATGAGGGCAGGGCCAAGAGAGTATGTTTTTGTTTTAGGGTCTTTTGTGATCAGGTCATACTGCGCCAATGCATTCAGTATGGAATATCCCTTGCTTTTGTGGATTTTGATCTCTTTGCATATCGAAGTCAACCCCAGATCATTTTCTTTGTTTTTTCCCAGGCACAACAGCAGACGGGCTGCCTGTTCAACTGCCGGAGACGTCGGGCAATATGTGGATTTTTTCTTTTCAATGGTCATGTGAATAATCCCTTTCCTCCAAATAGTTCTATATACAGAACATGGTTCTGCATATTAGAACAAACAGGAAATCACATGTCAAGAAAAAAAGTGTTAGCCATTCACCCGGACAACTAATTTTCCAAAATTTTGACCCTCCAGCAAACCGATAAATGCTTTGGGCGCATTTTCTAATTTTTCAACCCGATGCTCCCGGTATTTTATCTGTCCTGTGGAAAGCCATTGGGACATGTCCTTTGCAAATTCATTGTATCGAGGCCCATAATCATCAAAAATAATGAATCCTTTAACCGTTATCCGTTTGACTAATATTGTGCCCATAAGAAGGGACATGCGATCCGGCCCGTCAGGCAGATGCGTGGCATTGTACCGGGAAATAAGTCCACACACGGGAATTCTTGCCTTTGTATTGAGAAGCGGCAGAACAGCATCAAATACTTTTCCCCCTACGCTCTCGAAATAGATATCAATTCCCCTGGAACAAGCTTTCGCAAGTTGTTGAGCAAAGTCCGGCGCTTTGTGATTCAGACACTCATCAAACCCGAGAATCTCTTTTGCGTATTTACATTTTTCGCTGCCGCCGGCAACACCGACAACCCGGCACCCCTTCAATTTGCCTATTTGTCCTACAGTGGCACCCACAGGTCCTGTGGCAGCCGCAACAACCAGGGTTTCCGTCTGCTTTGGCCGGCAATAGCCAATAGCCCCATATAAGCCGTAAACC
>QMMT01000403.1 GCA_003647385.1 Deltaproteobacteria bacterium | reverse complement strand
TTCATCCAAGATAAATGTTTTACAGGGCGGCTCCCAAATTGTGGGGGCCGTCCAATAGTTATATGAAAAAAGGGAAAAATCATGAAACGAAAAACTATTTTAAAACAAAACACAGACTTTCATCAGTTGAGACGTAGCATCTTTATAGTAGTCATAATTCTGATTTTCGGAATGGGCACTAAATACTACAAGGATGACGATCTGAACTAATTTAATTCCAAAGGAGAAAATATGAAATTTCAATTGATCGGTAGAAGTATTATCACAGTGCTTGTTTTTTTAATGATAGTGGCGGCATCTAATGCGTGGTCGGAAGAAAAGGCGGATTTCAAAGCTCAGGCCAATAATCCACTGGCCAATATGAAGGCATTAAATTTTCATAATTATTACGCTGGTGAGTTAACCGACTCTGATGAGGACTCCAATCAACTCTGGCTGCGCTGGGCTCAGCCAATTTCTATGGGTAACACGAAGTGGTTGATGCGGGCTTCATTACCCTATAATAGTTTTCCCACACCATATCCTGCCGGGGATGATACGGAAACCGGCATTGGTGATTTCAATGTTTTTGCTGCATACCTGATGGATACTGATCCAGGCGTCAGTTTTGGTTTTGGTCCTCAGGTGACGGCACCCACTGCATCAGAGGATGTACTAGGCAGTGAGAAGTGGTCGGCAGGCTTTGCCAATGTACTGTTCAATGGCAAATCAAAAAAATTCCAGTATGGCTATTTGCTGACCTGGCAACACAGCTTTGCCGGTGAAGATGATCGGAGTACTGTGAATATAGCTGCCATGCAGCCTTTTGGAATGTATCAATTAGGCGGCGGCATATATCTGCGGTCTTCATCCATATGGACTTATAATTTTGAAAACGACAGCTATAGTGTTCCCATAGGTCTGGGTATGGGATATATTTTAAAAAAAGGTAAGACAATATACAATTTTTTTGTTGAGCCCCAACTTTCTATTTTTGACAGTGGCCCGGGCCAACCTGAATGGCAGGTTTTAATTGGGCTTATGTTTCAGTTTATGGATTAAATTCATGCGGTTTTATAAAAGAGATCAGTGGGCGGCCTCCATTGTCTTTGTTTGTTGTACCATTTGTAAATTCAATTGACAATCGGTGTAAAAAATAATATGGTCAGGTATGATTTCTCGTGAGGTAAGCAATAAAATTCTTGGGTATGCCAAGCAATACCCGGTTGTTACCATCACCGGCCCACGCCAATCCGGGAAAACCACCCTGTGCCGTATGATTTTCCCGGGCAAGCCATATGTCTCTCTGGAATCCATTGAGGAAAGGAGTTTTGCCCAAACCGACCCAAAAGGTTTTCTGGCCCGTTTCCCGCGAGGGGCGGTTCTTGATGAGATCCAGCGTGTGCCGGATTTGTTGTCTTACCTGCAAGTCCTGGTGGATGAGTGCAGGCAGGCAGGCCAATTTATTATTACCGGCAGCCAGAATTTCGAACTACTTGATACGGTGAGCCAGTCGCTGGCCGGCAGAACTGCCCTTATCAAGCTCCTTCCCTTCAGCCTGGAGGAAATCAGCAGGATAGCTGAACCGCCATCCTCCATCGATGCCCTGCTATACCAAGGGGCATATCCCAGGATATACGATCATCATCTCAACCCCACCGAGGCCTTATCCTTTTACTTTAACACCTATGTGGAGAGAGATCTGCGTCAGTTGATCAATGTGAAAGATTTGGCCAGGTTTGAAATATTTATTAAACTCTGCGCCACTCGCTGTGGTCAGGTGCTCAACCTTTCATCCCTGGGAAACGATTGCGGCGCAAGTCATAACACGATCAAAAGTTGGTTGTCCATCCTGGAGGCGAGTTATATTATCAAACTGTTACAGCCTTTTTATAACAACCTGGGCAAAAGGCTTATAAAGGCCCCAAAGCTCTATTTTATCGATACCGGCCTGGCCGCCTTTCTCCTTGGTATTCAAAGAAAAGAACATGTTGGTGCTCATCCTTTACGGGGAGCCCTGTTTGAAAACATGGTGGTTTCAGAGCTGCTGAAAAAGAGATTCAACCAGGGAAAAACTGATAACCTTTACTATCTCAGAGACAGCAGGGGCCACGAGGTTGATGTACTTCTTGATTACGGCCTTTATCTTGACCTCATGGAGATCAAATCTGGCCAGACCCTTACCCGTAGTCTCTTTACCGGCCTACACTATTTCCGAGATCTCTATACACAAACCCGAAACTGTTTTTTGGTATACGGCGGCGACAAGGAAAGAGTCCAACAAAAGGTACAAACAATACCCTGGCAAAATTTACCATCACTTACGATAGAATAATGAATATCAACTTATAACCAATAATTAATATTTCGGCCAAAACTGGAACCGGGTTAACGAAATCATTTCCCTATATTTTTTAAAAAAGGCTTCAAATCATATACACTGCATGTTAAAGTATGGCTTAATATCCTAAAATTTTACTTTAAATTTGATCATAAGAAGGAGAAATGAAATGAAATTCTTTAAGCTTGGTTTATTTTTATTGATGCTCGTGTTTGTAATGAGTTTATCACCTCTCGCGTTTGCTGACACTTATTCAAATACCATCAATGTATTTAAAAAATCAGATGTAACAAAACCATTTTTTAAAAACTGCTATGGATATGCGGTTTTCCCCACTGTGGGAAAAGGCGGTATCGGTATTGGCGGTGCCTATGGAAAAGGCCAGGTCTATAAAAAGGGTAAGGTCACCGGAACTGTTTCCCTGGCAAAAATCAGTATTGGTTTCCAACTGGGGGGCCAGGCATTTTCTGAAATTATCTTTTTCCAGGATAAACGATCCTATACTGAATTCACCAGTGGCGACTTTGAGTTTGATGCTTCTGCATCTGCTGTGGCTATCACTGCCGGCGTACAGGCAAAAGCCGGGACAGAAGGTGCCACTGCCGGTGCAAGTGCCGGCCCTGCCACAGGCGACTATGCGAAAACAAATTATTCAAAGGGAATGGTGGTTTTTATCCACACAAAAGGCGGTTTAATGTACGAGGCAGCCATCGGCGGTCAGAAATTCAGTTTTACCCCTAAATAGTGTTTGAACGAAAACAGCAGTTTTTCACCATTTTGATGATCTTGTCACTCTTTTTACTTATAGAGTCAACAGTATCTGCCGAATCATTTTCAGAAAAATTTGATAATCAGATTTATGCATCACTCTTAAAAAAACATGTCGTTGGTAAAAGAGTGAATTACGACGGGTTTAAAAAAGATGAAAAACTGCTGGATGAATACCTGGCCATTTTAAGTCAAACTGATATTAAATCCCTTTCAGGAAACACCCTGTTCGCTTTTTATATCAACGCCTATAA
>QMMT01000402.1 GCA_003647385.1 Deltaproteobacteria bacterium | reverse complement strand
GCTTCAGACCATCTTCACAGGTAAATTGTATTTCCATAATTTTTGTGTAACTTATCAGTTCTCCAATACGTTTTTCACAGTGCAGGCCTTTAATAATTGTTCCTGACAAAATTGATCCCTGAGCAATAACAACAGGTTTGCCGGGATTGTCCTTTGCCCATGCAAGTGTTGATTGTCGCGATCTGATCCCAAGTATATGTCATGTTATTTTACCTTTACTGTATACAGGTAGGGTCTGACAGTCATAAAACCATCAGACCCTAAGCAGACAGCAGTCTACCGCACTGAGTTATCCCTTGGCATCGGGGTCCCCCCTCGTATGCCTCCGTTTCACTCAGATATCTCTATCTGGTCGCAATTGTAGATTAATTCGGCACTGATGGTTTTTTCCTGCCTGTAAAAGGCTTCAGTCAAAAGCAGTGTGCCCATGTTCATGATTTGACGTCGGTTCCCCCTGCAATGGGAACACATGATACTTAACGCGTCGGGATCAAACAAAGTTTCAGGGGCACCGCCATTGGATATCCTGAATTTTATAAACTCAAGGCTTTCATTATCATTCAGGCCATTCAAATTAAATTGTCCGGTGAGCCGGGTTCTGACGGATGCCATGATTTGCAGTGAAAGTTTTTTTTCAAGGGTCTCATCTCCTACAAGAATAAAACTTGCACCCACTGTTTCTTTAAGAGGGTTAAACATCAGAGAACAGATATCCATCAAGGATTCCTTTTCCACCAAGTGGGCATCATCAATGACAAATACCGGGAACACACTGCGGTTTTCTGATGCCATGTTCATGATCTGTTTTTGTAAGTTAATCAGCAACGGCACAGTTCTGCCATTGGTATCGACACCGAGCACATCTGCAAGAGCTTTAAGCATGCCATTGCGCTGCAACCCGCCATAATGGACCAAAGAAGGTTTGTAACAATTTACATCAAGCCGGGATAAAACATAATGGATCAATGTAGATTTCCCTGCACCTGACAGCCCGGACAGGGCAAAACTTTTCCCTGTTGAGATCAAAGATAGTGCTGTTTTGTAGAACCGGTTGTCCTGCTCTCCCAGATAAGGGATTTTCAATCGGTATGTATCTGCAAACGGATGATATTTATAATTAAAAAATTCTGCCGGGGATTCTCCATGGTTCAGCATAATACCTCCTATTGGTTTGGATGTTCAAATCGTCTTGCATTGGCACCAAGGTCAAGGATACGCGCCTTTTTCATATCATCGCCGTAATAGATGCAGGTTCTGTCCCAGGGCATATAATAAATTGTTACTCTGGAACCTGGCAGGCACCCGGGGACTTCATATCTGACTTTTTTAAAATGGATGGTGCAATCATTGTAAACTCTGCACCTACGTTCCATCCTGAACAGGGCTTCAATGTCAATTGATGGCCCAAGAGTACGACAAAGATTTTTGGTTTGCAGTCTTTTTTGTAAAGGCGAACACTTCAAGGATGAATGCAGGGTTTCATGATATCTGCCAACCCATATTTTAAAAGCATCGTTGACCTGTTTAACGGATTTAAATTTATCACACAAGAACTGATCCCTGACCGTTCTGAAGAACCTCTCCACCTTGCCTCTGCCCTGGGGGACGAACGGCGGGGTATGAACCAGATCAATCCCATTTCTGGCACAAAGTATTTTCAAGTGTCGGCTGACATAAGCCGATCCGTTGTCGGTATAAAATCGTTGTGGAATTCCAAATCTTCTGACCGCTCCCATAAGATCATAAATTAAAGGCTCAACAGATTCGGTGAGATAAAATCCACCATGGACAATAAAGCGACTGCTATCATCCAGAATGACGTGGAGATAGGTCTTGTGCTTTTTTCGATCTTTGAACAATTTGGGACCATGGAGAAAATCGGCTACCCATAATTGACCAAAATGATCAAAAGCAAAAGGCCGTACATTCACTTCTGGATGGATGTGGGGATCTCTTTGCAGGTTATGGGCTTTTGCAAACCTGTAGATACTGGATCTACTGGGTTTGTGACCGTTCCATTTACCGGTTTGACCCAATTCCTTGATTATTCTGGCAAGGGTCCATCTTGGATGTTCCTTACGTATGCTAACCATTGCATAGGCTATATTGTCAGGAATTTGGTGTTTGCCTTTATCAGATCTTGTTTGACCTGTCAGAGCGGGTAGTCCTCCACCAATATAACGGTATAGCCATTTCCTAATGGTTTCCGCACTCAGGGTGATATGAGACCCATTGGGGTGAACGTACCGCTGCCAGGATGCCTGGTCAAGTAATTCTCCTGTTGGAAGACTATTGGCATCCCTGTGCAAAAGTGGACTGATAATTCCGTAACGCCATAAACCCAGTTCAAATTTTTCGTCATTTTGCCCTATCATTCGATCCTCCTGTATAAAAAGTTAACTTCATGAAGGACCATTTAACAAAGTGACTGATTTTATTAAATATACGTTTTGTGTTGGTGTTTTTTTACCTGAACCTTTCCGGGTAAAAAGCCCAGGTAAAATCCCTGGTAAATGGTGCCCAAAATTTACCAGGAGACAAACAGGGGAAGGAGCGAATATCATATTCCTGCCTGAACCAATCCCGGATGCTCAAAGCTTTTTTTATCCACCGTTGCATCCGTGGCCAGTTACTGTCTGTATGCCTGACAATTTTAGCAATAGTTTCTCCTTGCTCATACATTGTAAGAACATGCATCAACATGCATAAAGATGCCCGGATTATTGGCAATAAGGCATGGGGAAGAATTGAAAACGTTTTTTGTGGGCATAAATCATTATCACAGCGAAAGCGCTGAATATTTATCAATTCATCATTAAACAGATATCGGCTGTAAAAGCCCCATTTTATATAGGTATGACGGTTCCCGCAGTGGGGACAGCAGGCAAGTGCTACACAATTTTCTCTTGTAATTTCTGACAAAACAGTTATCAATGAATCCCAGGTTCGGGGCATGTGTTCCTCCTCTTTGTTTTGAAATAAGCCAATATTTCAATGAGGGTATAACTCATGCCCCCCCTCTTATCCCCCCCAAAAGGGGGGAGGAGGATAAAAGGCATCGAGCGGAATCCTGCTGTCTGCTTTAAAAAACGATTGATCTTCTTATCTTTTAATACCTGATTTTTTTCACATTGGTAATGTAACTTAGGAATTTATGCGGTATTTCGGGGATATTAAAGCGACTCTCTACAATTAACAGGAAGATGATAAAGAAATACCTGGATGTTAAAGCTTGATCTGATTTTTTAAAAGCATTAAATTTTTTCATATTACATAAAAGTTACTTCCCGGCAAGTTATTTGCACTATGAGCTTTCTTGAAATAAAAACTACTGTACTATAAACAG
>QMMT01000401.1 GCA_003647385.1 Deltaproteobacteria bacterium | reverse complement strand
TCAAACAAAAAAAACCACCCATTAAAGATACTCCGGAAATAAGTTTTGTGGATTTAGGAGACGGGGTAGCTGGTTTAGAATTTCATACTGTCAATAATGTTGCTCCGGCAAATATAGCTGAAATGATACAATATGCTGTAACGGAAGTAGAAAAAAACTGGATTGGGCTTGTAATAGGACATCAGGGGAAAAATTTTTGTGTGGGTGCAAATCTTAAACATTTTTTATCTCTAATAGAAAACAAAAAATGGGACATTATTGAAAAAGATATCAATGATGTTCAACAGGCAATGCTTAAACTTAAATACTGCACAAAAATTGTTGTGGCCGCTCCACATGGCATGGCCCTGGGCGGCGGCGCGGAATTGGTTTTACATGCCCATCGTGTCAGGGCAGCAGCAGATCTGGTTATGGGGCTGGTTGAAATGCAAGTCGGCTTAATCCCTGCCGGTGGCGGCTTAACCGAAATGGTTCGACGCAGTACAGAATGCTTATTTCCTAAAAACATAACCGAAACGTTCCCCATTATAAAAAATATTTATAATCAAATCTGTATGGCCGCAGTTTCAAATAGCGCACAAAAGGCCAGACAATTAAGATATCTAAGAGATATTGATGAATTCACTGAAAACAAAGAGGGTCTTATTAGTGACGCTAAAGAAACCGTTCTTTTTATGGATAAAATTGGATATAGACCCATTGTACAAAAAGGAATAAAAATTTTAGGACCGTCAGCCTATGCATCCCTCCGGATGGAAAGCAAATTTCTACAAACAGGAGGGTATATATCAGAATATACTTCATTTATAGCTGACAAAATTGCATATATAATGACTGGCGGAAGTCTTCCGGCAAAAACCATCGTAACAGAACAATATTTATTAGATTTAGAACGTGAAGCTTTCCTTGCATTATGTGGTGACAGGAAAACTCAGGATCGTATTAAACATATGCTGGAAAAAGGAAAACCATTGAACAACTAAAAGCAATCATATTCTATTGGATTTAATGAGGGTGTAAGTCAAATTGAATATCTGCATAAGTATCAGTTTTTAAAGGAGGAATGCTCTATGAGAGAAGCAGTTATAGTGTCTGCGGTGAGAACACCGGTAGGCCGGTCGATAAAGGGAACTTTAAAGGATATACGCCCGGAATTCTTAGGTGCTTTGGTCGTTAAAGAAGTGCTGAACAGAGTGCCTGAGGTTGACCCTGGTGAAGTGGAAGATGTTATCTTTGGCTGTTCTTTTCCAGAAGGAGAGCAAGGATTAAATATTGCACGTATTGTGGCTCTGAAAGCAGGCTTGCCTGATTCTGTTCCCGGATTAACCGTTAACAGGTTTTGTTCTTCAGGGCTCCAGTCCATAGCATTAACTGCTCAACAGATAATTTCAGGAGCCGCAGATATCGTGGTTGCCGGTGGAGTAGAATCCTTGAGTACAATACCCATTGGCGGTATAAAACCTTCACCTGATCCGGAACTAATGGATATTTATCCGGAGGTCTATACGGCTATGGGACAGACTGCGGAAAACGTAGCCCATCGTTATAATATCACTCGTACCGATCAGGATGCTTTTGCAGTTGACAGCCATCAAAAAACAGATAGAGCCATCAAAAAAGGGCATTTTAAAAATGAGATAATACCCGTTCCGGTCGTAAAAAAAGAATTCAAGAATAATAAAGTCCATGAAGAATCTATTCTCTTTACTGAAGATGAAGGCATAAGAGCATCTGCTTCGATAGAAAGTTTAGGAAAATTGAGACCCGTTTTCCATCGTAAGGGTACTGTTACAGCAGGCAATTCTTCGCCACTTACGGATGGCGCAGCCGCCGTACTTATAATGTCGGCAGAGCGTGCTCAGGAGTTGGGCGTTAAACCCATTGCCAAATTCATATCGTTTGCGGTGGGGGGAGTGGCTCCGGATGAAATGGGGATAGGTCCGGTGGTTGCAATTCCGAAAGCATTGCAAAAAGCAGGTCTGTTTATGGATCAGATAGACGTTATAGAGCTAAATGAGGCCTTTGCCGCCCAGGCACTATATTGCATCCGTGAGTTAGGACTGGATATATCCAAAGTAAATCCTAATGGTGGTGCTATTGCCATGGGACATCCTCTGGGTTGTACAGGTTGCAAATTAACTGTAACACTTATTAACGAATTGCATCGCAGAAATGGAAAATATGGAATGGTAAGTATGTGTATCGGTGGTGGTATGGGGGCCGCAGGAATATTCGAAAAAATGTAACGATTAAAAAAATTATATCGAAATCGTATCGAAAAATCAGGAATTTAATATGTCAAATTTATATAAAGCAAGCAAAATAGGATCTCTGGAAATCAGAAATAGATTTATTATGACACCAATGAATCTAGCGTATTGCCCTAAAGGCTATGTCAACGATCAATTGATAGAGTTTTATCGTGCAAGAGCTAAAGGTGGCGTTGGTTTAATAATTGTCGGTGCAGTGGGTGTTGACCCGGATAGGGTGAATACAACTTCAGTTATGCAGATTTATGAGGATTCGTTCATACCTGGATTAAAAAAGTTAACAAAAGCTATTCATGCCCAGGGTGCTAAAATATTTCCCCAGATATGGCACCCGGGTGCATATGCCAGATCAAAAGAACATTCAGGTCAGCAGGCGGTTGCTCCTTCAGAAATTATATCTAATTTCACAAGAGAACAGTCTTACGCACTTAAAATAAAAGAAATTGAACAAATAGTCGGTTACTTTGGCGCAGCAGCAAAAAGAGCTAAACAATCCGGTTTTGATGGTGTTGAAATAGTAGCCAGTGCGGGATATCTTATTGCACAATTTTTATCCCCTGCTACTAATAAAAGAACAGATAAGTATGGCGGGGATCTGCATGCAAGAATGACTTTTCTTTTAGAAATTATAAGGGTCGTGCGAAAAGCTGTAGGACCCGATTTTCCTGTTATGGTTCGTATAGCGGGTAATGAATATATTCGCGGCGGCAATACAAATGAAGACGCGGTTAAAATTGCAAAAGCCATAGAAAAGGCTGGGGTTGATGCAATTAATGTAACCGGGGGCTGGCATGAAACAGCAATACCTCAGCTAACAATGGATGTTCCACCGGCAGCATATCTGTATCTTGCCAAACAGGTTAAAAAAGGAATAAACATTCCTGTGGTTGCATGTAATAGAATTGATGTAAAAACAGCTGAAAGAATAATTAACAATCAGGAAGCTGACTTTGTTGGTATTGCACGGGGATTTGTAGCCGATGCTGATTTTGTAAAAAAAGCTATAAAAAATAAATATGATTTGATTAGACCTTGTATAGGTTGTAACCAGGGCTGTATGGATAACGTATTTAAGGGAAAACCTTTATG
>QMMT01000400.1 GCA_003647385.1 Deltaproteobacteria bacterium | reverse complement strand
GGTCAGTAATATTTATTGTAACTATCTGAAATTATTATAAAATGATGGTGGAGGCGGCGGGAGTTGAACCCGCGTCCGAAAACGATCAACCTAGGCTTCTACATACTTATCTCAAAATTTAAAATTTGCTGTAATGTCTCCTTTGAGATGGATACTAAACAGTATAGCCTGAAAAGTTCAACCTTTAAGGTTCAGACAACCTTAAAAGGCGGTCTTGCAAAGTCGACGCCCTCATCTGAAATCTGCAAGAAGGATATCAGGAGGACGGAAGCTGCTCTACGCAGCTACAGCGTAATTATAATCATCTGCGATTATGTTTATTCATTGCCAAGTTTACGAGCTGACAAAAGACTCGGTATGCTACCTTGGGCCTCAAAATCTCCGTCGAAGCCATTTCGCCCCCAAATTGTAAAAGATCAATTATCTTAAACTATAATCTTAAAAGTGCAAAAAGTCAATATTGACAAGCTAATAGGATTGCTTTTTTCTTTCTCTGTCCAGGTCACGCTTCATGTCTTTTTTCTTAATACTTTCTCTCTTGTCAAACATTTTTTTTCCCCTGCCAAGACCCAGCGTAACCTTAATTTTATCGTTTTTAAAATATATCTTCAACGGTACAAGCGTAAACCCTCTTTCTTTAATTTTACTCCAAAGCTTTTTGATCTCATATCCATGAAGCAAAAGTTTTCTTGTCCTCAAAGCTTCATGATTACTATTGTAGGCATATTTGTAGGGTGAAATATGTAATTGTCTTAAAAATATTTCACCATTTTTAATATCTGCGTAAGCATCTTGAAAACTGACTCTTCCCTCACGGATAGATTTAACTTCGCTTCCAACCAGGACGATCCCGGCTTCATATTCGGATTCAATTAAATAGTTGTGCCGGGCTTTTTTATTGGTCGCAATGAGTTTAATATATTCAGAAGTCATTTAAGATTCATCCGTCTCACCAAAAGGGAGTATCTCTTTATATTCCGTCAAAATAAATTCCGAGATTTCCTGCACTGTGTTAAGTGCCATGATTTTTTCAGCATTCTTTTTCGCTTTTTGAGTATCCAGGGACCGAATCATTCTTTTTATTACAGGGATTGCACCTGAATTCATGGAAAAATCAGTTAAGCCCAAACCAACAAGAACCGGTATATTAATCGGGTCTCCAGCCATTTCTCCACACATAACAAGGTCAATCCCTTTTTTCATGGCTGCATCATACGTCATTTTTATCATTTTCAGTACAGCAGGGTTGAGTGCCTGGTACAGGTGGGCGACCTGTCTGTTTCTTCTGTCAATTGCCATGGAATATTGAATCAGGTCATTGGTTCCAATACTGAAAAAATCTACATGTTCTGCAAGGTGTTCAGCAATGATTACAGCAGACGGCACCTCAATCATGGCACCAAGTGGGATATCTTTATTAAAAATTTTATCTTCGTGTTCAAGTTCAAGGATTGCTTTATTAATCACTTGTTTGACTTGGATAATTTCTTCAACACAGGAAATCATGGGAATCAGAAGTTTGATATTTCCAAAGGCCGCAGCCCTTAAAATGGCTTTCAACTGGGTGATAAAGATATCTTGATTTTCAAGACAGAACCGAACAGCCCGCAACCCCAGTGAAGGGTTAGCCTCTTCAATGGTTGTCAAATAGGGATTGACCTTATCACCATTAATATCAAGCGTTCTGATGGTGACACTCTGTGGAGTCATCAATTCAACAAGTTCTTTATATTTAATTAACAGTTCATCTTCGGTGGGGAACCGTTTTAAATCCAGATATAAAAATTCCGTTCTAAAAAGACCAATACCGATTGCACCATTATCCTTGGCCGCAACCACTTCTTCAACAAGCTCAATGTTGGCCATGAGATTTAAGGCAATACCATCTTTTGTCACAGCCGGCAGATGACTTTCTCTTTCCAAATCAGCTCTGTATTCCTGGAATCTGGCCATACGGTCTTCATATTTAAAGAGCGTATCTTCATCAGGATTGATAATCAGTGTACCGGTAGAACCATCAACGATTAAAATATCATCATTTTTGACACTGGTAGTAGCCAGGCCTAATCCAAAAACAGAAGGTATCCTTAAAGATTTGGCAATAATACTGGTGTGAGAATCTTTTCCACCACGATCCGTAACAAACCCTTTTATTCTTTCGAGCTGTATCTGGCTGGCATCGGCAGGCGACAAGTCATGAGCAACGATAATCACACGCTTGTTTATATCAGAAATTTTTATATCCTGTGCACCGAAAAGATACGACATAATCTTATCTGAAACCTGGACAATATCTATTACCCTGGCCTGGAGATATTTATCATCAATCTGCTGGAACATGGTTTTAACTTTTCCGGACACCTTTCTTAACGCCCATTCAGCATTGATTTTTTCATGAGAAATCGTATCAATTGTCTTGCCATACAGCAATTTATCTTTAAAGAGCACCATGTGTGTTTCAAGGATATTTAAGTTCTCTCCAAGATCCTTGTCAAGAGAATCAATTACCTTGGCATGGTCATTTTTTGCTTTAGAAACAGCCTGTTTGAATCGATCAATTTCTTTTGGCACCATGTCATCGCTGACAGGATATCGTTTTGTAATATTAACGCCTTCTCTATCAACGATATAAGCTTTACCAATACAAATACCTGGGGAACCGCTGATCCCCTTAATAATCATTTGATCTGATTTTGAAATATTCATTTTATATTTCTCCAAAACCGACTTCAAAAAATTCAACGATCTGATCTAAAACTCTCAAATCTTTCCGGCTTCCAATTTCGATCACAACCTTAGTTCCTTTTACAGCACACAGGGTTAAAATATCAATGATACTTGTCGCGTCGACTTTTGTAGACTTGGCACAAATCCATACGTCAGACTCTGCTGTTTCAGCGATTTGTGCAATTTTACTTGCCGGCCGTGCGTGCATTCCAAGTTCGTTTTTAATCACTGTTGTGCGAGCAATTATTTTACTGTTTGTCACTGTTATTCTTTCGATGAAAATTTTTTCTTTTCTTTATATCTTTCAAAAAAAAAAGTCAACGTAATGGGTAGCTTATAATTGACTGTTAAATTTTTGTATGATAGGCCTTTGATTTACAAGCTTTAATAGCACATATTGGTTTGTTTTACCAGTTTTCTATCAACCTTACTATTTTTAATGACAAGAAAGTTATTGGAACTATTAACATGGAAGTACAACATACTAATGGAAAATATCCCATTAATGATTTTAAATCAGGCGAGTCCTGGCGATTATTTAAAATCATGGGAGAATTTGTAGAAGGAATCGACGGACTCCATAATCTTGGTCCTGCCGTATCCATTTTCGGATCTGCAAGAACTGATAGTGAGCATCCTT